>CAZUAW010000181.1:0-5086 GCA_964618535.1 uncultured Thiotrichales bacterium | reverse complement strand
GGGTTAAAAACTTACTGTGTGGCGTCTCTAATGATGAAACGACTGTTTCTAATTTCTACTTTCCTTGTGGCTCATCCGATTTATGCGGTTGATTTTGGCTCGATTTTAAGTGATTCGAAGCTCACAGATATTGCGGCTTGTGATCGATTTGCACGCGTATTGGTGTCGAAAAATATGACGACAGAGCCTTTGTACCGTATGAATCAGGGTGTCTGTGAGAAGATTTCGCCATCCGCGAGCGGTAATTATTTTTCGGATAGTCAGTGCACAAGTGCGGTGATCTATAGAAAGCAATCAGTCTCCGATTTTTGTCGGGAGTTATCACTACAAAAAGAAGACTTTGGGGACGGCGCTAAAACGGAAGAAGGTATTTGGTGGCAGCACCCTGGGGTTTCTTTAGATATCGGTGTTGAAAGCCTGACTGGTAATTCGATACCTTTTGAAACTCGCGCTGTGTATAAAACGGTCGCGAGTGAGCGTGGTAATGGCACCTGCAAGCTGGAAATGCGGGTGTATAAAAAGCGCATTGGAGAGGCAGGTTTAAAGCCATTGTTAATGTTCCACGGTGGTAGCTGGAATGCACGTCAGGGTGGAATGATCGGTTTGCAATCGCAGTTGTCGCATTACACGGATGATGGTTTTGTTGTTTTTACGCCGTTCTATCGTCTCGCGCGTGAAAATGAAGCGGAAGCAAATATTGAGTGTAATGGTGTGACCGGCGAAGCGATTGTTGAAGATGCGAACGATGCGCTTAATTGGGTGAGTGAGAATGCGGCTAGCTACGGTGGCGTTGTCGGCAGTAACGGTGTCCTTGTAGCAGGACAAAGCGCGGGTGGGCACTTGGCAGCTTCGCTGGCAGTACATCGACCTGATCAAGTCTCCAGAGCGCTGCTGTTTTATCCACCAACGGATTTTCCTTCAGTAATTGGTGATTGGCAAACCAATGGCATCCCAGAAAACACACTGGGTCTGGCAGCAATTAATGGTTTTATCGGTGAATCGGTTGAGACTGTGGACTATGCGAATAACGCTTTGGTGCAGGATAATGAATTCCCTAAATTTGCGGCAGCGAAACAAGGGCAGATTCCACCGTTGTATATGATTCACGGGGATGCTGATGCGTTGGTGCCGGTGACCCAATCTGCGCGCTTGTGTAACGGTCTTACGGGAGATGCGGACAATGGCCCGGCAAGCGATCTCACTATGCCCGCGGGAGCGGCGCGAAAAGTGATTGAATGTGATGATGCTGAGAGTCAGCTTCATGTCATCGCTGGTGCGGATCATATTCTGGATGTATGCATTAATATCGGTGGGGTTTTCGAAATTGTCTGTCCGACTGGAACCATTGCCAGCCAGAATGCAGCCAGAAAATCGATCATTGGCGCAAGAGCGTGGTTGTTCAGAGATGCGAATAGTGTGGTTACCTCATCTGATTCTGGAGAGCGAGATGAACCTAATCCATCTAATGAGTCCCCTCAAACGGGTAACAACAATACTAGCGGCGGAGGAACGGTCAGCTTGCTCGGCCTGTTTTTCCTATTTCTCAGAGGCATCAGAGGCATCAGAGGCAAGCTAGCGCGGTAATTCTTTTTCGACGGCAAGCTTTTGCCTTGGCTTAGCGCAAAATGTGAGCACGTCACTTAACTGATTATGATGACTGTGCCCAGTGATTGCGGAAATTTGTCGAAGCCGTAGGCATTCCTATTGTGGGTTTTGTTTGTACGAATATTAATCACTCTTTTTTATTTTTGAATAAATTCCGACTTATTCAATCAGTTATCCATTTTTCTGGTTTTGACCGCTAAATAGCGCGTTGTTGATGCCTGAATCCGTTGTTTTTTTGGTATGAACATTGCACCTCAGTGCGGACGTTTCAAACAAAATAAAACAAACGGAGATGGATTTTGAATAACTTACCGCGTAAAAATTTATTGGCTGTGTTGATCTCATCAGCACTGCTAGTCACGGGCTGTGGCGGCGGCGGAAATTCCGCAGCCCCAGGTGCCGGAAATGACTTAACAGATGGTGGCGCGGACAATTCCGACCTTGATGATGGTAGAAATAGTTCAATCAACCCATTTTCTGGGTCATCCAATATTGCCGGGACTATTGCACTTTCTTCTCTTAATGGTAGTGATGCAGGTTCACTGGATACTTCAGGTCAGAGCCAGCGAGTAGCAGCACGTCGTGCGCGCGCAGCGGTCAGCACCGATAACGCGATTATCAAATTGTTTTCCGTTGCTGCTAATGGTGAATTGGAAGAGACCGGCATCCAATGTAATTTCGATACCGAGACTAATACTAGCGGTAATCCAAAATATAGTTGTGAAGGCATTGCTGATGGTAATAACTACGTCGTCAAATACGTCAGAATCCTAGAAGGAAATCGAGCGCTGGAAATGAAAGTTAGCGTGCAAGTGCCTGAGGGCACTACAGACGTTCCCGCTGATGATGTTTCACCGCAATCAACCGTTGTATCTGACACGATTATTAACGCGATTTTAACGGCCACTGAAGGTAAGGAGATTGATCAGGAAATTCTTGATGACATCATTGCTTCAGTCGAGAAAGTGGTTAAAGAGCTGGTCGGTGCTGGCGCGGTTCAGCTGCCATCCATGGTGGGTGAAGCACCTAAAAATGAAGCCGGCGAGTTCATTACTGACGCATCTGATTTAAATACTGAAGAAAAGGTCGATTTTGCAGAAAATGATGCCCTGGATGCTACGGCAGGTTCATTGCTGTCCGATGAAAAAGTCAGTGCCGAAGTGAACGCAGTGAAGGTCGAAATTGAAATCCGTGATTTTGCCAATGTCGATACCGGTAGTGGCGAAGGCAAGCGCAAGCTGGTTAAAAAGATCTTTCAGAAATTGCTCGATGGTGATGATGATATTCCAACATTCATCGTAGATTTTTTCACCGAGCAATTTGAACAGAATGAGACCGTCACAGCAGCAACATTGTACGACGCCATTTTTACAGGGATGGAAGTGAATCAAGAGCTTGTTGACTTCGATTTAAACGATGAACAATTTGGTTTTTCTGCCGCCAACGCTGTGTCAGATCTTCAGCAGACTTTAAATGAGATTTATGCGCTGTTCTCAAGACGAGACGCGAATGCATTGGTAGAGGGGGATAAAGAACAACTGGCAGAGATTCCCGGCATCATTCCTGCGATCTTCCCCGCAGGCACTACGATCACGCCTGAGACAGTGCTCGATATTCCTCAAAGTATCGTTTTCACTATATTCGTCTCTGATAAGTACATGACTGATGTGATTGAGGGCGAAACTGGCTTTAAGGATGATGATTTTGTCTCTGTAGATATCAACGGTGACAACCAAGGCGATAACCAAGGAAGTGGTAATGACAATGGTCCAGTTGAGATTGAATTTGAACGGTTGATTGATTTTAACCCCATGCATTTCGATGAGTCTGGACAACATCCTGGCCTGTTGCAGTTGTTTGGCTTTTTTGAGCCAGAGTATTTAAACGAGTTATCTGGTGTGGATGTAGGTCGATTGGATATTCATCCTGAAACTGTCTGGATTGAAAACCAGGATGGCGGTTCTACTGGTGGACCAAGTGGTCGTGAATATGGTGCATTGCGTGCGGACGTCTGTGTTGCAGATGCATCTAGTCTCGCTGGCCTGATGAATGGTGATGCGCAAGCCCCTGATTTCTCAGTTGAGCTGACTTATCCAAACAAATCCGGTGAACGTGTTTCAATACCCATGCAGAGTGAGCGCGACTTGTACGTTGGCTCCGGCTCGGACGGCGATGAGCGAGATGGCGGTGATTTCGATGCTTGCTTTGTACTAGATCCGTGGGCAGCAGCCAATCGAGCATCGCCTACCGAAAAGCCTACCCAGCCTTCACCTGATGATCTTGTTAGTGATTTTGCCTCGGGTAAATACACCGTTATCGTTCGGGATTCGGCGGGTGTGGTCATCGCAGAGCGCGAGTTTAAGCGCAAGGTGATTGTCGGTATGCGTAATGCATCGCCTCGTTTGACATCACTAAATGGTCGGCCTAACTGGCCAGCTGAGTGCAACGGTGTTGCTGATCGCTGTGAAAAATTTGAAGAGCGGGAAGCAGAATTCCGTGAAAGAGGCGGTAATACCAGCTTCGCACTGAATGCTGATACCAATAATGATGGCGTAAATGACAAGGCAGAAATCACGCTTTCATGGAAAAAACCACGTGATTTGGAGCTTCCAGAAGGCGTCAGAATCGCATACTCAATGAACGTGGTTTCAAACGCACCGGGCAAGGGCGATTCTGGTTGGGAGAATGTTTATTCTACCCATCAAAATGATCAGCGTTTGTTTGGTCGTTCGTTCACTTTGCCGGTTTTACTGGATCAGCTTGAAGCGGGTCAAGGTAACTACCATGTTGATATCTGTGCTGAATTTATCGATACAGATAATGGTGAATTCCTGGGTCGAGGTGGTTGTGGATTTGCTCAGTTCAATGTTGGTGAGCCGCTGGATTTAAGCGCTCAATTTAACATCGAAGGTAACGCGCCGTCTGGTCTGGATAGCAGCTGGAAAGTCGCGCTCATCAGTGAGGAGTTTCAGCCGTACAATGATGCCAATCCAGAGACGTTTATCGAGCCAAAGAGAATCACCAGAGCTGTCTCCAGCCTAGACTCAGAGGGGCGTTACACGCTGAATCCAACGATTGGTGATTTCCTGAATGGGCCGCAGTCTACGCACCATGTCATCATCTTATTTAAAGATGAGAATGGCGATAACGAGCCGCAAAATTCTGCTAATCCTGACAACAACCAGCACGAGCCAAACTACTGGCCTAACTACGACAGCAATGTCAGGTTCGAGACTTGGGATAATGTTCTGCGAGTTGTTTCTGAGCGCGATCAAGAAAATGGTGAATTTGATCGGAGCGAAATCATTGTTAAAGGTGATGAAAAGATCGAAGGACCTGATTTCAGTTATCTCGACGATGAAGACTGGTTCCAGAATGATGTTAATGGTTCATTAGGCTCCAACGGCTCGGGCAGTGATGTCACTGATTCAGATGGCTCAGACAACTCGGTCTAAAGGTAAAGACAGAAGTAAAACCTAAC
>CAZUAW010000180.1:0-5106 GCA_964618535.1 uncultured Thiotrichales bacterium | reverse complement strand
ATGTAATTTCAGTTAAATCATGCTTATAATTATAGAAAACTAATTATAGAAAACTTAAAATTTCCTGCTCGATATTCTCTTTATCAATGACGCTATCCTGAACTACCGGCAGCTCAAAAACGGCGCTAATCTGTTTGGGAATAGAGACACCCGCTGTTTCAGCAATGGATTTGAGCGCATCAATATCGCGAGCATCAATTTCACCGGTTAGCGCATTAGCAATGGTCGATGAGAACTTGGTCCACTCAGCTGTTGAATAGACGATGGTTTTAAGCGGTTTATCGCGGCAGCTTTCATACGTTTTAAAACAAGTGGCGGTGTGTGGATCCATCAGATAACCCGCTGCAACAGACTCATCGTAAAACGTCTCTTTAATGTATTTTGAGCCTTCTTCATCAGTACAATAGTCTGCTGAAAAAACCACCTGTAGCGATGCCAGTTCATCCTCATTGAGCTGATAGTGCTTGTGATCATCGAGTTCCTGCATCAGCACTTTAGTTCGTTCCGTGCCAAACAAATCGAAAAGAATACGTTCAATATTGGATGATTTCAGAATATCCATTGCAGGTGAAGTCGTCGCAGTCACTGCCAGATCACGTAAATCGTAGCTGCCTGTATTAATTAGTTTGGTCAGAACATTATTATTGTTTGAGGCGATTAAAATTTTCTCGACTGGCAAACCCATTTTCATCGCGTAGTAACCGCCTAATGCATTGCCGAAATTACCGCTGGGAACATCCAGATAAATCTTTTCTCCAAGCGTGATTGCTTGATGTCTGACCAATTCAAGGTAGCTGTGAATATGATAAATGGTCTGGAAAATGATCCGCCCAAAATTGACCGAGTTCGCTGCCGACAGAGATATTTGTTTTTCTTTAAGGCTGGCATTAAAAGTCGCAGAGGACAGCAAAGCTTTGAGCGCATTTTGTGCATCATCAAAATCGCCGTGAATTCCGATCACTTTTAAGTTTGGCGCATCTTCTGTCACCATTTGCAGTCGCTGCACATCAGAGGTTCCGCCATCGGGATACAGGCAAACAACTCGAACATTATCGCGGTTTTTGAATGTTTCTAATGCGGCTGGGCCGGTGTCACCAGAGGTGGCAGCAAGAATCAGATATTGCTCATTTCTGGCCTGGGCAATGGAAGACAGCACAATGCCAAATGGCTGCAATGCCATGTCTTTAAAAGCACGCGTGGGGCCATGATATAGCTCACTGACGTATAGATCATCTTTCACTTTGACCACTGGCACTGGACGCTTTGGGTCGTCGAAGCCATCATACAAATTAAGCGCTTGCTCGATCACTGGCTGCTCAATATCAATCTCAAAAGCAGCCAATACATCTCTTGCCAGCGTTTTATAATCTGCATCAAGGTGCACACGCAGAAAATGCTCACCCAGGTTAGGCAAGCTATCCGGCGCGTACAAGCCACCAAAAGAGGACATCGGCTGTAAAATAGCCTGGGAAAAAGTCACGCTGGCCGGTGACTGACCATCATTCCCACGGGTTTCAGTTAGATTCATAATTGATAACTTTTCAGACAGTAAAAAACCAAGCGCCACAGTTTAGCGGAATTTTTCTTTTATGGGTTCGCTATCCCGGATATTGCATGAATTCATGTAATTGATGCAATATCCGGACTATATAGAGACCACCCAAATTGGTGCAATTGCACCAATCTTGGTCAGTCTGACCCTGAAACAATGCGATCACCCAGAACAAAAGAGTAGAGACAGCAGACATACTTAGGTGTGACAGCAGATACTCCAACTCTAACTAATGGCACAGTTATTGCATATAAACTCATGTTTTAACACAAACATTACTGATTGCAACGACTAAGAGCACAGAATCAGCTATTATTGAGCACTTTATTTTTAGCGTCACCCTTTAGCACCCAACATCCAACCCCTAAATCATCAGAGGAAAGTGGAAAATGAGCGGAAACCAATCTCGCCTACAAGCAATTAACGAAATCACCAATCGCGAACCAACACCGGTTAAAAAACCTAAATCACTGGATAAAATTTGGGCCAGCGATGTTTTCAATCTGGCTAAAATGGAAGAAGCACTTTCCAAAAACGCCTTTAAAGCGGTTAAGAAAACTGTTCAGACAGGCGAACCTCTTAGCCCTGCGGTTGCCGATGTTGTTGCGGCTGCAATGAAAGACTGGGCGCAGACCAAAAACGCTAAATTCTTCTCACATATTTTCTACCCTATGACGAACGTCTCGGCTGAAAAGCACGATGGCTTTATCATTACCAATTCTGACGGCAATGCGATTACCGAATTCACAGGTAGCCTATTAATTAAAGGCGAGCCAGACGGTTCATCGTTTCCTAATGGCAGCATTCGTGTCACCAATGCTGCGCGTGGTTATACCGCCTGGGATCCCACCAGCTCTGTTTACATCATGCAAACCGATAATGGTTCAACACTGATGATCCCCAGTGTCTTCATGTCCTGGACTGGCGATGCACTGGATAAGAAAATCCCACTGCTGCGTTCCAATGCGGCGATGAACAAAGCTGGTGCGAGAGTATTGGGTTTGATGGGCGAAGAAGAGATTACTCCGTTAAATTCAAGTTGCGGCGCTGAGCAGGAATACTTCCTTGTCGATAGCAACTTTGCCAACGCTCGCCCTGACCTGCTACAGACGGGCCGCACTTTGTTTGGCGCACCCTCCCCTAAGGGACAGCAGTTTGATGACCATTATTTTGGTGCTATCCAGGCGCGTGTTCAGGTGTATATGCAGGATGTGGAAGACCAGCTTTACAGGCTCGGCATTCCTGCCAAGACCCATCACAATGAAGTGGCTCCGGCGCAATTTGAAATTGCACCTTATTATGAAGCAGCTAACATCGCGGCAGATCATCAGCAACTATTGATGACCATTCTAAAAACCACGGCCAAGAAACACGGCATGGTCTGCCTGATGCATGAGAAGCCATTTGCTGGTATCAATGGCTCAGGCAAACATGTGAACTGGTCCGTCGGTAATTCAACGCAAGGTAACTTGCTTGATCCCGGCAGCACCCCGCATGACAATCTCAACTTCCTGCTGTTCTGTGGCGCGGTGATTCGTGGCGTACATCTGCACGGTCCATTGCTGCGTTCTGTTATTGCATCAGCAGGTAATGATCACCGCCTCGGAGCGAACGAAGCACCACCGGCGATTCTTTCTGTTTATCTGGGTGACCAGCTGGAAAAAGTCTTTGATGACATCAAGGCAGGCAAGCTGACAGGCAGCGAAAGCGGCGGCGAAATGGATCTTGGGCTTTCCCAGATTCTTAATTTTGAGCGCGATCCTGGCGATCGCAACCGGACATCTCCGTTTGCCTTTACTGGCAACCGTTTTGAGTTCCGCGCAGTGGGATCGGCACAGTCTGTCGCAGGCCCATTGATTGCAATGAATACCATGCTGGCTGATTCACTTAACTGGATTGGCGACAAGCTCGAAGCCGAGCTGGATGGCGGCGCAGACCAAATGACAGCGGTCATTAGCGTCCTCAAAGAACTGATGGATGCACACGGCAACGCAGTTTTTGGTGGCGACGGTTACTCAGCAGAGTGGCACAAGGAAGCTGTGGAAAAACGTGGTTTAAAGAACATCCCAACCACCGCTGACGCACTGCCGGCATTGCGTGAAGATTCTGTCAAAGCACTGTTTGAGTCCACTGGTGTACTCTCTCCGGTCGAGCTGGAAAGTCGCTACGAAGTCTACTCAGAGCAATACATTCTCTCCATCGAAGTGGAAGCCAAACTGGTTGTCGATATCGCCAAAACCATCATCTACCCTGCCGCTGTGCGTTATCTCGGTGATCTCGCCGTGACCAACTCCAGCATGTCAGAGATGGGCATCGGCATGGTGGCATCAGTCGCACAGAAAGTTGCCGAAGAAAGCAATGCAATGCTAGCAGCGGTAGAAAAACTCGGCACCGCCGTTGAGAAAGAAGACTTTGGCTCTACCGATGAACACATGCAATATTGCGCCAATGAACTGCTTGGATTGATGCTGGAAGTTCGCGAACATGCGGATGCGCTTGAAGTAGAAGTTGCTGATGAATTATGGCCACTGCCCAAGTACTCAGAAATGTTGTTTATTCGTTAACACAAGCCTCACTCACTGTATAAAAGAAGGCCGCTGTGAGCGGTCTTTTTTTATGTCCTAATTATTGATGGCGGTAGCGATGCTCATGATCGAACTACTCTCAGCATTTCCTCCACCCAATCATTTGTGATTTTTTAGTTTTGACAACTTTGTTCGCAGCTTAAATAAGTCGCATCACAATTAGGCGTAGCGACAGGTTGAGACTTTGAACATTGCGATGCCTTGTCTTCCTCACATTCATGCCACTGCCCTAAACATTCTGATTCTGCGCCGAGATCTCCCCAGAGAATATAAACCTGAGGGTCATCCAGACAAGCTTCCTGAACCTTGTCACAGGTTGTTTTTATTTCTGCCAGACACTGCTGATTGTCTGCTTGAGGACTATTGTCACAAGTACTTAAATTTTGCTTACACTCTGATAAACAGTTTTGTCGAGCTTGTTTCTGTGCCGCTTTTTCTGCCGCTAACCGTGCTTGCTGCTGCGCCTTTAGTTGACGAGTATTTTCTTCCTCGATTTGTCGCTGAGCAGCTTTTTCTTTATCCAGCTTACGTTGCAATCCCAGTTCAAAAAGTTGTTTTTCTTGGCGCGCATTTTGTCGACGTTTTGCCTCGATTTCGGATTCTTGTTGTGCTTTTTGCGCTCTGGCTATTTTTTGTTCTACTTGCAGATATTTGGCTCTAAATTGGTCTAAGCCTTCTACACTGGCATCAACTACTTTCGCACGATCACGATAAACAGATGCATTTGCGAGGTCACCGTTATCCAACGCTGAATTCGCAAGACTCAGATATGTTTGTGCAATTAATTTAACACCCTTTTTAGCAGCATTATTGGTTGGATCCAGTTGCAAAATCATTTGATATTTATTCAGCGCGTTATTACTTTTTGGCGTAGTTAATCGCTGTGTAGAAATATCCTCTTGTGCATCTTTCAATATTTTTGTTATATCTTGCTGACGAACATTAACACTGGGAATTTTTTGCAGCTCA
>CAZUAW010000179.1:2633-5117 GCA_964618535.1 uncultured Thiotrichales bacterium | reverse complement strand
CTAGTAAGACCTTGTGCCGCTATTCATACGAATACTGATAATACGATTTTCCCTTTGAGCCATAACTATATTTCTGGTGTTTTATTTTCGGCAGCTGGTTGAGAATAAATCCATTTACAGGAATTTTTGCCTGTTCAAATCTTTTTACGGCTTCTTTAATTTCCTTTTCATGATGTTCGCCAGCATTAAGCACCATGAATAATGATCCCGCTTGTTTGGCGATTATTAATGGATCGGTGACTGCCAGTACGGGTGGTGTATCGACTATGACGATGTCATAGGCTTTCGATGCACTTTTTAATAGCTTGGAAAAACGACGCGAGACCAGGACTTCTGCCGGGTTGGGTGGAATGGTTCCAGTTGGTAAGTAATGAAGTCTTTTGGTATTAACTCGGATTGCATCTTTCAGCGACGCTTTTCTCGTCATCAGATCGGTTAAACCGGGATCTCTTTTGCTGTTGAAGTAAGCGTGCAAATAGCCTTTACGGATGTCGGCATCAATCAGCAGGACTTTTTTGCCTGCTTCTGCTAATACGGCAGACAAATTAGCCGCGATAAATGATTTACCGACGCCGGAAGCAGAGCCGCTGATGGCGATAATATTATTGTCGGTTTCCATTTGCGCAAACTGCAGATAAGTGCGCAGACTTCTTAGCGCTTCTATAGCGGGATCTTTAGGGTTAGTTCTGGCCAATAGTTTTTCTTCGGTGCTGGCTTTATTGCGCCATTTTTTTATTTTTATTTTCCGTTGCGCTCTGGATTCCAGTACTTCGGCATAGACGGGCAGGCCGGTTTTCTGTTCAATTTCAGTCGGGTCTATCAGACCTTTATTTAAATTCCGTCTTAGCATGGCAAGGCCGACACCGAGCGCGAAGCCGATCATTAATGCCAGGCCTACAATAGAGGCGGCTGATTTATTGGTGGGTAATGATCTTGCAGCAGCCTGATCAACAATGCGCACATTACCGACTGTTCCAGCTTTGGCCACTTTCAGTTCCTGACCTTTGTTGAGCAGCATTAAATAAAGCTCGTTGGCGACTTTTACGTCTCTTGCCAGTTTTACGGATTCCCATTCCACTTCTGGCATCGCTTTCAGTTTGCCATTCAAGCCGGCGTTTTTACTTCTCAGGTAGGAGATCTTTTCCTGCAGCGCGACTACTCTTGGATGCTTGGTGGTATATCTTCTGTTCAATTCAGAACTCTCCATCTGCAGCAGGGATATCTGCTTTTCAATCTCGCTTGAGCTTTCGATAATGGATTGTGCTTCCATAGTGAGATCAACCGCACCATGTGCCCGTTTTTGTTCTTCCAGAACGGTTTCTGCTGCGTCCAGATTGGACTTTAGATTGGGCAGCTGGTTTCCTATAAAGGACAGCATCTGTTGTGCTTCCTGCGATTTCTGCTCGACGTTTCTGCGCAGGTACGAGCTGGCGACCAGATCCAGTATGGTGATGGCTTTTGCCTGATCGGGATGCTTGATGGTGAGTTCGATGATGCCTGTTTTTTTACCTTTCTCTTTTACCGATAACTGGTCTTTTAGCTTTTGTATAGCTGTCAGTCTCTGCAAATATGTGAGATTGAAAAAACTGTCTGGATTCGCTTTCATCTCGCTGATGAAAATACTCACTTCGCCGTAATCCGGGTCTTGAACGCTGGCGGTTTTTCCTACCGTTCCGTTTAAGATCAGACGATCAGAATCATCGTAAAGCTTAAAGGATGATTGTTCCTTTGCCTGAATGCTCCAGTTTTTTACACTGGACTGGTTTTCCAGACTGAATCGATCCACCTGAATGTCTTCACCACCCCAACCGTATTGCTGTGGCTCGAGTTTTTCATGTTGCAGGGATTCGGGTAACCAGCCAAACAATAAATCAAATGTCGATTGGGGTGGGACTGTCAGTTCGTCGCTGCCGTTTCTTCGTGCTATTGCTGCGCCAACCACAGGAGCGTACTTGGGTGATGCCTGTATGCGCAGATTCAGGCCTTCTACCACCTGACCCAGGTTACTGCGCGAGCTTAGTAGTTCAATTTCGGTTGAGCTGGAGGTGGAGCTGTTCAGAACTTCAGAGATATCGTCCAGGCCGGGGAACGATTTTGATTGTTCCTCTACCTGTACGGTCGCATCGATATGATAAATCGGTGTGTCGACGAAGGCTTTGAGTCCGCCAATTAAACCGGCGAGTAAGACGAACAGCAGGATTAGCCATTTGTTGTTGAACAACAGGGCAATAATGTCGCCCAGATCCATTCCGTCCATCGGCATAGGCATGGGCGGGTTATGTATGGGTTGAGCCAAATGGTTCGGCTGCAATAGGTCTGAAATGTCACGGGACATGATTTATTCGCCTCTTGTTTTTTGTTTGGTCGTCCGTGACCGTTTGTTGAGTTAAGTAAGTGTTTCTTAGTTGTTTCGGTGTTCGTTGGCTCTTCGGCCTACTCCAATAATTTCTCCCCAGCACGACAATCAACCCTCTAATTAGTTAA
>CAZUAW010000179.1:0-2533 GCA_964618535.1 uncultured Thiotrichales bacterium | reverse complement strand
CGGCCTACTCCAATAATTTCTCCCCAGCACGACAATCAACCCTCTAATTAGTTAACCGATTAAACTGAAACAACCCCTGCACCGTAGGCAGCACCTGGGACAACACACGGTTCCAACGCGTCAACTCGCTAGTCGATACATAAACCACATCCAACGGTTTTAACTCAAACCGGGTAGACAGCAGTAACGCAGTCGGATCAGTCGCATTCAAGTGGTATACCTCAGGCTTGAGGGCATCCTTCGCAGCGCGTATTACGAATATCCGCTGTGCATTGGAATATCTCTGATCTGCACCACCGGAGAGTCCCATGGCATCCGCCAGGGTCATTTTCCCTTTGTGCATAATGTGGGAGGTTTGGTCTTTCACTTCTCCAATCACATAAACCTTGTTATTCAGGCGGTCGGGGACGTTGATGATGTCGCCGTTTTTAAGCAGGTAGTTTTCACTCAGGTTGCCATTTTCCAGCATGTTGTAGAGGTCGAAGGCGTAGGTTTTTCCGCCGCGTACCAGGGTGACTTTTTTCAGGTCGGCGTTTTCTGTTTCACCACCGGCAGCGTTAACGGCTTCGAGCAGGGATACAGGAACGTCTGTTAACGGGATCATGCCGGGTTTTTTGACCTGGCCGGTGATGTTGATTTTCTGGCTGCGAAAAGAAGCAATTCTGACGTCAAGTTGCGGATCTTTAATAAACTCAGACAGCTTTTGGGTCAGTTCAAAACGCACCGCGCCGACGGTTCGCCCAGCTACCGGGACTTTGCCTATGTAAGGAAAAAAGATTGTTCCATCCCCGGCAACCAGATGACCGGCTGCATCGGCAGAGCGAACTTCGCCTGCTGGGATGGTGAGTTCAGGGTGTTCCCAGACGGTAACGGTGAGGATATCGTTGGTCCCGATCTGATACTGATATCCGCCGGAGTTTTGTGCCGGGGCGGGGGCTGCGCCCGAGTGGCTGTCGGTCACTCTGCGCTGCTGGTTGATCAGGCTTGGGGTGATCTCCATAAAATCAGGCGGAATGGATTCCTCGGCGTCATTGGATGCCTTGTTGCCAAATTTCTTGTCGCTAATGTGAATGCCCGGCGCAAGGCTGCAACCGGTAAGCAGTGTCAGCAGAGCAATCGAGGAAATGATATTGTTTATTGCCATAGTTTCTTACCCCAGCTGTCTGTTGATGTTTTAATTTTCCCCAATGCTTCCGCGTAGGCGACTCTTGGCTGTTTATACGGGTCTTCAATTTCCAGCCCGATCCAGTGACCTAGATTGAAGACTTTGCCGCGGGTTTCCGGGTAGCGGGCAATGACTTCATCTTTTTGCCAGCTTTCCATGACCAATACCAAATCTGTATCCTGGAGGATTTCTTTGGATAGTTGTCGGGCGCGATGATCACTGATATCGATTTTCATGCTTTGAACCAGCTCGCGGGAGATTGGATCAGCTGGGTGTCCGACCATTGCTTCCAGACCGGCTGAGTCAATCTGAATTTCTTTGCCGTTGTCGCGGGCAGCCTGAATTAACAAGCCCTCAACCATGGGGCTGCGACAGATGTTGCCAACACAAATTGTTGTTATTTTTTTGAACATGTCTTGTTGTCGTCTGGTTTTGGTTAGTGCCGAGGATCCTTGGCTTATTGCTGTCCTAACGCAATCTCACGCGATTGCTATCGGTAGATGAATAATTTACTAGAGTGATTTTAAGGAACTTCTTACATCAAACTGTAAGCCAGATCACGCCTCGGACTGACATGGGTTTTCAAGCGGGAACTGCGTCACGAATTGACGAGGATTTACACGGGTTTCAAGGGTGGCTGGCATGGGGTGAGTGTTTTTTGTGATGAATGGTGGGTTTGTTTGTGGGGCGGGTGCCTGATCCGCTTCGTTTGAACAGGTCTACGTGTGACTGATACCCAGATAAGAGTCGATCGTGGCCGTAGGCCGGCAGATCATTGAAGAAACGCTCGGTCCGACGCCATCTGTTGGCGGCATGATTCCAAAGCTGCTGGTTTCGATGGACCCCGAAGACAAGGGGAGTTAATTTTTACACGCCGGCCCCGCCGGATTATCAGCGCATTGATAATGACGGCTTGAAGTTTCTCGCGATTGAGCGTTTTGATTTACAGGATGGCAGCCGTATTCCGATGGAGTCTCTTTTTTCAGTGATTGCGACTGGTGATCATTATTCCGAGAAAACGGCGGACATTATGCTCGATGAGCTGGGCGCTATTATTTCCCGACTGGCAGAAGTTGTGCGGTTACCGCCAGATACCGGTGAGCAGCTGTATCGACGGATTCTGATGGCGCTGCTGACGGGTATGGCGATATGCCCCTGGATAATATCGCCTTGCTGGGAGGGGTTGAGGATTGTCGTTTGACGCCGGTTTATGATTCTACGCCGATGCGCGCTTGGCCTCGGCATAATTTGATTAGATTCCGGCCTCCGCCGGAATGACAAAATAGTTGAATATCCTTATCCATGTCTCTTATATTTTCGATTTCTATAAGCTGTTGAACGAGTTAACGGGACAGCAATGATTCTAAC
>CAZUAW010000178.1:0-5120 GCA_964618535.1 uncultured Thiotrichales bacterium | reverse complement strand
ATTTTAATTCACCAACAAAAATTCAATGCAATCCCAATACGATGTCATCATTATCGGCGCAGGTGCCGCAGGGCTATTATGTGCAATTGAAGCCGGTAAACGCGGCCGCTCCGTTTTAGTGCTTGAGAAAGCCAATAAAGCGGGCAAAAAAATTCTGATTTCAGGTGGCGGACGGTGTAATTTCACCAACCTCTACACCGAGCCAGAAGCTTATATTTCTAATAATCCGCATTTTTGCAAGAGCGCCTTTTCCCGCTACACGCAGTGGGACTTTATTGCATTAGTAGACTCCCATGCCATTGGCTGGCACGAAAAAACCCTCGGCCAACTATTCTGCGATGATAAAGCCAAAGCGATAACGACAATGCTGTTTGATGAATGCGATAAAAATAATGTCACTATTCAAACCGATATCCTCGTTGAAACAATATCGTATAAAACAGAATATTCAGTATCCACCAATTCAGGAAATTACAACGGTCAATCACTGGTCATCGCAACCGGTGGGCCGAGCATCCCGCGTATGGGATCAACAGATTTTGGTTTACAAGTTGCAAAACAATTTGGCCTGCACAGCATTCCATTTCGCCCTGCTTTGGTTCCGTTTACGTTTGAGCAAAAAGACCTCAGTGGAATCTTTAAAGACCTTGCGGGCGTTTCTCTTAATGTTCGCGTGGAATGTAATCAACAAGCATTTACAGAAGGCATGTTATTTACTCATCGCGGTCTCTCAGGCCCGGCTATATTACAAATTTCATCTTATTGGAAAAAAGGAGATGTGCTAAAAATAGACCTGTCGCCGGAGCTTGGGCTATTCAACTGGCTCATAGAAGAAAAGCAACAACACCCTAATAAAATGCTTAAAACCAGTCTCTCTGAAAAACTACCTAAAAAACTGGTGCAGCGATTCAGCGAAACGTTATTTGAAGATAGCGCCATTGGGCAACTGTCCGATATCAAAATTCAGAAGATTTCTGACAATCTGCACAACTGGATCATTATGCCTTCAGGTACCGAGGGTATGCGCACCGCAGAAGTTTGTACCGGAGGCGTTGATACGGCAGAACTTTCATCCAAAACATTTGAGTCAAAAAAACAACCCGGACTCTATTTTATCGGTGAAACAATTGATGTCACTGGACATCTAGGCGGCTACAATTTCCAATGGGCCTGGGCGTCAGGCTGGTGTTGTGGTCAGCAACTCTAACAAGTAAAAATTAGTCGTCCCGCAGCTTCATATACTCTTCACGCTTGAGAAACCCCGTTTTAGACGAACCACCATCCTGGCTTCTTGCGAAATACGACTACCATGGATGGTGGAAGTGTAGGTAATGCAGGAGCAGCTTTCTGTCAAAAACGGATTCGTATTTAAGCAGTTGCCTGCGGCAAACTTTGGAGTGAAAGAATGCTTGTTGTAGGTTTTAATATTTTGTTGGTCGAACGATAATGCCTTGGGTCTTTTGCGAGAACTCGACTAAAAGCAAACGGCCATCAGTCTCTCAAACTTAGCTAACATAAATCTGAACGGTGTCACTGAAACAACACTGCCAAATACGACACCAAAAGTATTTGCCGCCATATCAAGCCATTCAGCAAACCGAAAATCAGTGAATGATTGCGCAAGTTCAATTAAAGCACCCAATAGAAGCGCGCAGACAACAACCTTTAGCCAAGCTCTACGACCATGAAAAATCAGCAAGAACCAGCTGGTTAATACCCCGTAAGCGATTGCGTGCTGGATTTTATCCGACAACGAGATCTCACTGGGGAGTTCCAGTGGATAAAGCGAACCAACTATAATTGCAACGACAAGAAACCCACCCAAAGTGACCCAAAACTTCTGGTACCTCAGCGGGTAATGCCCATCAACCATGTCGATTACTTTACCGGATCAGCACTGTCCTTCGCGACCATAGTTATCGCTTAAACGAACAATATCATCTTCACCCAGATAGCTGCCTGATTGCACTTCAATCAGTTCCAGCGGAATGGAACCCGGGTTGACGAGACGATGTACCGCACCAAGCGGAATATAAGCTGACTGATTTTCGGTCAGGATAAAAACTTCATCATCGCGGGTAATTTCAGCGGTACCCGAGACGACAACCCAATGCTCGGCACGATGAAAGTGTTTTTGCAGCGATAAAACTTCACCAGGGTTAACGGTAATTCGCTTCACTTGAAAACGCTTGCCAGAATCGACCGAGTCATAGTTGCCCCAGGGCCGGAATACTTTGCGATGATCCATCGCTTCGTTTCTGGCTCTGCCATTGAGAGACTGTACAACTTTTTTCACATCCTGCACGCGATCTTTACGCGCAACCAACACAGCGTCTGGAGTTTCCACCACCACGATATCTTCCAGTCCAAGCGTTGCAACCAAACGGTGCTCTGCATGAATTAGGCAATTTTGACTATCATGAGCCATCACATCGCCTTTGGTCGCGTTGCCATTTTCGTCGCGTTCCTGAACTTCCCATAATGACGACCAGGCCCCGACATCATTCCAGCCAGCGTCCATTGGAACAACGACTGCATCAGAGGTCGATTCCATTACCGCATAATCAATAGAATCGGCCGGGCAATCGCTAAAAATTTTGCAGTTAGGTCGAACAAAGTCATTGTCAGAAGTCACTTCCGACATCGCATCAACACAGCATTGATACATCACAGGTTGTTGCTTTTTCAGCTCCTGCAAATAGATGTCTGCACGAAACAGGAACATACCGCTGTTCCACAAATACTCACGTGATTTGACATAGCCTTCTGCTGTTTCAGCATCGGGCTTTTCAACAAATTTATCGACAGAAAATGATTGATCTACCACATAGCCACTGTCGGACTTAGCTCGAATATAGCCATAACCGGTTTCTGCTTTTTCCGGAACGATACCAAAGGTGACTAACTTGCCTGCGGTTGCATCAGCTACGCCGACATTAACGGCACTAGCAAATGCCTCCGGGCTTTTAACCAGGTGATCGGAAGGCATCACCATGATCATTGGTGCTTCTGAATCACTATCAGTAATCGCCTGCAACGCGGCTAGCGCGACTGCTGGTGCAGTATTCCTACCCACCGGCTCTAACAAGATTCTGGCATGCTCTTCACCCGATTGGCGCAGTTGTTCTGCAACCAAAAAGCGATGATCCTCGTTGCAGACGGTAATTAATTTACCGTTGCAGACCACGCGTGAGCGAGACACGGTTTCTTGAAATAACGAACGGCTCCCTACCAGATTAATGAACTGCTTGGGATAAGCGTTACGCGATAAAGGCCACAATCGAGAACCCGACCCACCAGAAAGAATTACGGGAAAAATATCCATGTTTTAGTATTCAGTTATTAGTCGTTGATAGAGATGGTGTTAATAATTAAGATTGTCACTTCCAAATAAGAAGCAAATTCAATAGCTTGATCACACTAAGGAACGGTAAATAAATAACATTGTCAACTGGCGAAGTAATTTTTCCTTCTGCTTGCACGATCTCAAGAGGAGCATAGTAGTTCTACGCGACGATTGAGATCGTGTAAGCAGGAGAAAAAGGACGAGTCAGATGATAAAGTTATTTACTTACCGTTCCTAAGTATAGTGGTTGTTTCAAGCCACGATCTTCAAAATTGGTATTACCAGAGAATTATAAGCATAGTTGAGAATATTGCCTGTGATTGTCCTCTCAATTAAAGGAGAGAAACTGATCGCAAAACCGAACCTCGATGCGTATCGGCATGGGCTGTAAGTTTCGTACTCAAGGTTGAGACTTCGATCAAGCTTCCTCTACGCCAAAAGGATTAGAATTCTGTCAGGAAGTGACCCATTGCCTGAAGACCTACACTTTAAAATATGTTGCTAAGCGCAGCATACGGAATAGGCTGAAACGGTGCATAGGGAATGTTAATCTGATACACAACACAAACTAGATTATTTATGAGTACATCAAACGTGGTTTCAATCAAACAAAACAAAGTTGCGCTAATCACCGGTATTACTGGACAGGATGGCGCTTATTTAGCTGAATTTTTGCTGAAGAAGGGATATGAAGTACATGGCCTGAAACGCCGTTCATCCTCCTTTAATACAGAGCGGATAGATCATATCTATCAAGATCCCCACACACGGAATAAAAACTTTATCCTGCATTATGGTGATCTGACTGATTCGACCAACCTGATTCGGGTTATCCAGGAAATCCAGCCAGATGAAATTTACAATCTGGCAGCACAGAGCCACGTTGCAGTGTCATTTGAGTCACCTGAATACACGGCAAACTCCGATGCACTGGGAAGCTTAAGAGTCCTGGAAGCCATCCGTATTTTAGGGCTGGAAAAGAAAACCCGCTTCTACCAGGCATCTACTTCTGAGCTGTTTGGTAAGGTTCAGGAAATTCCGCAGCGTGAAACAACCCCTTTTTACCCTCGCTCGCCCTACGCTGTTTCCAAAATGTACGCCTACTGGATCACCGTAAACTATCGCGAAGCCTATGGTATGTATGCTTGTAACGGCATCTTGTTTAACCACGAATCACCGATTCGCGGTGAAACATTTGTTACCCGTAAAATTACGCGTGCAATGGCGCGTATCAAACTCGGCCTGCAAGATCAACTGTTCCTTGGCAACATGAATGCCAAGCGCGACTGGGGTCATGCCCGTGACTATGTTGAGATGCAGTGGTTAATGCTTCAGCAAGACGAAGCTCAAGATTTCGTCATTGCAACGGGTGAGCAATATTCTGTACGTGACTTTGTTAATCGTGCCGCCGAGCATGTGGATATTACAGTTGAATGGAAGGGTGAAGGCATTGATGAGAAAGGCTACGACGCTGATACTGGCAAATGTCTTATCGAAGTCGATGCTCGTTATTTCCGCCCTACCGAAGTGGAAACTCTACTTGGTGATCCCACAAAAGCCAAAGAAGAACTTGGCTGGACACCCACAACAACTTTCGCTGAGCTGGTTGCCGAGATGATGGATCACGACATGGAAATTGCACAACGTGATGCGCTCTGTGAGCGTGAAGGATATAAAACATTCAAATATCACGAGTAAATCGATACCAGTAAGATCTATCGACAGTTCATGTCACACCAGAAAGGCCGGATTTATCCGGCCTTTTTGCTTTACC
>CAZUAW010000177.1:0-5153 GCA_964618535.1 uncultured Thiotrichales bacterium | reverse complement strand
AAAATCAATATCCTGCGCGATAATCACGTGAATTCATGCAATATCCGGGCTAGCAATGCACAGCAGAAATATGATCAGCTTCTCTTTTCTTAAATTTATTCATGATGAAAATTATAAAAATTCTTGGGCCAATTATCGTTATCGGCATCGGCATTGCTGTCATGAAAGGCATGATGGCAACCGCTCCGAAAGCGGAGCGCCATGAAAAAAAACAAGCCATTCCCGTTGTTGAGGTGATGCAGCTAAAAGTCACAGATTATCCTATTGTGATCAAGAGTTATGGAACGGTGGAGCCAAGCACTCAAACTACGGTGGTTGCCGAAGTGTCAGGTAAAATCATCTCACGCGCCAAGTATTTTAATGATGGGGAATATTTTAGAAAAAATGATATTTTTCTAAAAATTGATCCACGAGATTATCAAAGCGCGGTGACCATAGCCGAGTCAGAGCTGGCACGTCAGCGCGTAAAATTACAACAGGAAAAAGCTCAGGCAGAGCAAGCATTGATCGATTGGAAAGAGTTAGGTGGTGATGGTGAGCCAAATGATTTGGCGTTGCGTAAACCGCAACTCGCCAGCGCCAAAGCAGACATCGCTGGCGCACAAGCAAAATTAAAACAGTCGAAAACCAATTTGGAACGGACAAAAATTCACGCGCCGTACGATGGTCGCTTTCTCGAAACGTTGGTGGATATTGGGCAATATGTAACCCCCGCTACGCCTGTGGCTAAAATTTACGCAACCGACTATGTCGAAATAAAATTACCGTTAGATGATAAACAGCTGACATTTCTTAGCTTGCCGGAACAGTTCGCAGGTGAAAAAAGACCACCTGGAGCAAAAGTGATCATTAGCAAGGGTGAGCACCGCTGGGTGGGAGAAATTGTTCGCAGTGCGGGAGCGATTGATAGTCAGAGTCGTCAGCAATTTGTGATTGTTAAAGTGGATAACCCTTATTCACGCTCAACACCTGGTCGGCCACCATTAAAAATTGGATTGTTTGTAGACGCACAAATTGCGGGAAAATCGCTGACCAATGTCATTGTAATTCCGCGAGCGGCATTACGTGAAGAGGATAGCGTTTTATTGGTGGTCGATAATAAATTAACGCGTAGAGACATTAAAATAGTTTGGCGAACCGAAAATAAAGTGGTCGTCAGTGGTGGCTTGCAAGTCGAAGATCAATTAATTACCAGTCCGATTTCTTATGCGGCGGAAGGCTCAAAGGTTACGATTAAGCCGGCTGAAAGTGCAATGGAAACGACTAAAGCCAGTACGCAATTATGAACGGAATGATTGCCTGGTTCGCGAAGAATGACGTTGCAGCTAACTTGCTAATGATGCTGATCGTTGCGTTGGGTTTAACGGCAGCCCTGCACCGCACGCCGATGGAGGTTTTTCCTGACATTCAGCCAAATACGGTAAATATTGAAGTCGCTTATCGAGGGGCTTCTCCAGCTGAAGTAGAGCAGGGTGTGACGTTACGCATTGAAGAGGCGATTGCGGACGTACAAGGCATAAAAAAAATATATTCGGATGCACTGGAAGGCTCGACTCGCGTAAGGGTGGAACTACTGCCCTCGTTTGATCCACAAGAATTAAAAGACGACATTAAAAGCCGAATCGATGCGATTAATACTTTACCGGATGAAGTAGAGCGCCCAATCGTAAGCTTGTTGCAGCGCAGCCGGGAAGTGATCAGTGTGGTTTTATCTGGTGAATTATCTGAGCGAGAACTACGTAAGTTCGCAGAAGAAGTGCGCGATGATCTATCGAGTCTGTCAGGTGTCACCAGAGTTGAATTGTCGGGCGTTCGGCGTGTAGAAATATCGGTGGAAGTTTCACAGCAAACACTACGCCAGTATAATTTAACGCTCGATGATATTGCCGCCGCGATTCGCCGCTCTTCGCGTGATGCCCCATCTGGGTCTATTAAAACATCCGCGGGTGAAGTGTTACTAAGAACGTTGGGGCAAGCTTATGAGGCGGAAGACTTTGCAAAAATCGTGGTGCGGAGCAGCGCCGATGGGTCGCGTGTAACGCTGGCGGATATTGCAGAAATTAAAGATGATTTTGAAGAGGAACCGCTCTACGCGCTGTTTGATGGTCGTCCATCTGCTGAGCTAAATGTATATCGCGTTGGTGATCAAAATGCGATTGATGTGGCTGATAAAGTTAAAACCTATATAGAAGAAAAGCGTACCTCACTCGCGCCAGGTATGAGTATTGATTATTGGCGGGATCGCTCAAAATATATCCAGCTGCGACTAAATACTTTGATTAAAAGCGCCTGGCAAGGTGGTATTTTGATCTTTATTTTATTGGCTTTATTCCTGCGCCTTTCTGTTGCCATTTGGGTTTGTATCGGAATTCCTATTAGCTTTTTAGGTGCGCTTGCTTTAATGCCAATGTTGGGCGTTACATTTAATCTGGTAAGCCTGTTCGCCTTTATTTTGGTGCTGGGTATTGTGGTCGATGATGCCATTGTTACCGGTGAAAATATTTATACAAAAATGAAGACATCATCAGATGCTGAGTCCGCAGCAATTATTGGCACACAGGAAATTTCAGTGCCGGTGACGTTTGGTGTGCTGACGACGATAGCTGCATTTATTCCATTGTTAATGATGGAGGGCACGAGAGGGCCGTTGTTTGCACAAATTCCAATGATAGTGATGCCGGTTCTGATTTTTTCTCTGATTGAATCAAAGCTGATTTTGCCAGCGCACATGAAACACATTCATCTTGATAGTAACAAGAAGCCTGGCCCGATTCGTCGTATTCAAAAACGGGTTGCCGGTGGTCTCGAGTACTGGATAGATCGAGTCTATAAACCGACGCTCAAATTAGCATTAAAATTCCGCTACTTGTCGTTGTCTATTTTTATCGCGATATCAATAATTGTTCTCAGTTTTATTTTTAGTGGTCGCTATGGATATACTTTTTTTCCTCGTATTCAAAGTGAAACAGCAACGGTTACTTTGCAAATGCCTAGAGGGACGCCAGTAGAAATTACAGAAAAACACTTACGTTTTATTACAGATAAAGCCGTTCAGCTAAGAGAAAAATATCGTGATCCAGCAACTGGTGAAAGTATTGTTTTGCATATCCTCACTCAAGTTGGTCAGGCGGGAGGGTCATTGCGTGCTAACGGTAGCTCCGGTGCATCCCATGTTGGGCGGGTTAAATTTGAGATTACCGCGCCCGAAGAACGCCAGTCAGAGATCAATAGTACTGATTTGGTTAAAGAATGGCGTCAGTCGATTGGTCAGATACCCGGTATTCAAGATCTTACCTTTCGTGCAGAAATCGACGATGCTGGTGAGCCGATTGATGTGCAGCTTGAAGGCCATGATTTTGAGCAACTAAAAAAGGCCTCCGCTGAAGTAAAAGCCTATTTAGCTGAGTTCTCTGGTGTTTTTGCAATTAAAGATACTTTTGAAGATGGTAAAGAGGAAATTAAATTAAGTATCAAGCCTTCAGCCGAACAGCTGGGGCTAGATTTAACTCAATTAGGCCAACAAGTGCGTAATGCATTTTTTGGAGCACAAGCGCAACGAGTACAACGTAATCGAGATGATATCCGTGTCATGGTGCGTTACCCAAAAGATGAACGCCGTTCTCTGGATGATTTGGAAACTATGTTTATTCGCACTCCGAGCAATGTTGAAGTGCCATTTTCAGAAGTAGCCAATGCAGATAAAGGACGAGGGTTTTCGGTTATTCACCGAGTAGATAGAAAACGGACAATTAATGTTACTGCGGATATTAATAAAAAGACCGTCAATATTAATCAAATCACCAGCGACCTGCAGGTGTTTTTACCTGAGCTGTTAAAGAAATATCCAGGGGTTCGTCACCAGCTCGAAGGCGAGCAACGTGAACAAAAAGAAACCAACGACAGTTTAAAATACGGGTTTATGATAGTCCTGTTGATGATTTATTCATTACTCGCCATTCCATTTCGTTCCTACGTACAGCCTCTCATTGTGATGGGTGTTATTCCGTTTAGTTTGGTTGGCGCAATATTGGGCCACATGATTATGGGTATGAATTTAAGCGCTATGAGCATGATGGGAATGTTGGCGCTTGCCGGTGTGGTGGTGAACGATAGTTTGGTGCTGGTAGATTTCGTTAATAAGCGACGAAAGGAAGGGCAACAATTAATAGATGCTGTGCGTATCGCAGGTGTCGCAAGATTCCGACCCATATTACTCACTTCACTCACCACATTTTTTGGTTTAACACCGCTGATTTTCGAAAAATCAACTCAAGCTCAGTTCTTAATTCCGATGGCAGTTTCTTTAGGCTTCGGGATTTTGTTTGCAGCTGTTGTGACGCTGATCCTTGTGCCTATCAGTTACATGATTCTGGAAGACGGTAAAGCTTTGGTTAAACGAATAATTTAGTAAATCAAGTCTTGAACAAGGCCACAAAACCTAACTCTGCTCAAACGGAAGCCGACTTTCCCAAATACGGTTGTTGGTAACGCTCGGCCTAAATTCTCTGTGAAGTTCTGAAGATTGACTACAATTAAAAGATGCAGTTAAGAGCGCTTCCTATTTTTAGAGACGCCCTATAGAAGCACGATTGATGAAACGCATTTAACAACTTGAGTTGCGAGTGCCCCCGATTGAGAAATATTCGAATATTTATCCTTCTACTGTTTTTGGCGATAGCAATACCCGCTTGTTCCAAAAGCTCGGTTCTGGAAAAAAATTGGCTGTGTCAGATAGCAGCGCCTGAATTAACAGCGCCTGAATCGGAAAAGTGTCAAAACATTGCGGTAATTACAAGCGGTGAATTGAAGCTCGGTGCTGATGGCAGTTTCGAATTGAAGGCGGTTTTTGAAGCTTGCTATGAGCATATCAAAGCGCATGTTTCCGGTACCGCGTACACGGAAATTGCTTTGAATAAGGTGGTTGAAATTGAATTGATTGCAGAGAAGATTGAGCAGAATGTCTCTCAACAAAAAGGTAAACAGAAAACCCATCCACGCACCATTGGTTTCGTTAATCTGGAACGTGAAACAGGAAGAGGAAGCTACTCAGATGTGTGGGAAGTTATTCGCATGAAAGGCTTGTATCAGCAGACTGTTGAAGGTGCTGTTTGTGAAAAAACAAAAAATCAGATCAGCTCTAACCATTGACCAGA
>CAZUAW010000176.1:1697-5182 GCA_964618535.1 uncultured Thiotrichales bacterium | reverse complement strand
CAGATAAACTTTACCAGGTCAGATCATCTGGAATCTCGAAATCTGAATACGGATCATCATCCTCAGCGCTCTCATCACGATCATTCAAAAGGATAATACTCTCGGGACTACGATCTTTAATTTTCGCGGCAATCTTTTCAGAAACCACTTCATAACCATCGCCTAACGCGACCACCGCCAATTTTCCTTCACTAATATGCTGGCGAATCATCGTGGATACATAAATGGATTTAACCGCACCGCTATGAGTGAAATTAAACGCTTCACCCTCTTGGTTTTCGGCTGTTTTTGGCTGGCGATTGATTTCGATTAACTGCTTCACCTGAGCGGTAATGGCTTTGTGCTCGGCAGCCTGCTTTTGCTCTAAATTCAGCTGCCGATCTTTTTCGATCTGCGCGGCATTGGCTTTTTGGACAGCGACTTTATTTTCATCAACCACCTCAATACCCTGCTTGCGCTGCATTCGATCCTGCTTACGCTTTTGCGCTTCCGCCTGTTTGGCCTTTTGTTTACTGATCAAACCCGCTTTTTTCAGTTGATCTTGTAGTGAATTCCCCATAATTCGCCCCTATAGACGCGCTCAATTAGAGAATAGTGCCAGACAAGAGGCTCACATGGAATGCTACAAACTACGGAGTTACTGTGACCTTGGTTATCTTTTCATCGCATAGGTGAATATTTCATCAAAATTGGCTTCAAGAATATTTCGACATTGCCGAGACCATAGAGCAGAAACTCAAAATCCCGTATCGATTAAAATAATAATAATGAGGAAGTGAGAATGAGCCAGTATAAAGACATGGTGATACCCGATGAGTTGGACGACATCATCGCTTATATGCGGGATGTTGACAGTTATCGGGAAGAGCTGAGTATGCTGGGTCATACCTGGGATCTGCTGACGATCCTCGGTCAAATGACCGGCGGTGGTACAGACATGACCACCACTCGCGAAGCGTTTAAAACGCTCACCGAGCAAATGATTGCGAATCTCGGTCATCAAACGCTGGAAAAAACCGTTCAGGACATGACCGCTAAAGCTCAGGTGACAGTTGACCTGATTATCAGGAATCTGTTTGAACGTACCGCGGATATTGGATTTCTTGCAACAGATGATGATATTCGTGACTTTCTGAAGAGTCGTGGGAAAAACGAGCAAGCCATCAGTCATCTTGATTTTCCCGATTCATCAGTAGATACCAATAATGAAAATGGTACCGCTGTTATTGCGCGTTTCCAGGAATATGTTGCCAAATATTCTGTCTACCACAACATCATTCTGCTCGATACAGATGGCAATGTGGTAGCACAACTGGATCAAAATAACCCTGTTAAGTTTTCTTCTGATCCGTTGTTGGCTGAGTCCATTCAAACTCAAAATGATTACGTCGAAACTTTTCGTCATTCTGACCTGTTACCCGACGAAGATGAATCACTCATTTATTCTTATCGTGTCACTGAAAACAATCAACCAGGCTCACCTGTGCTCGGAGTTTTATGCCTTTGTTTTCGTTTTGATAATGAAATGGAGGGAATTTTTCGGAATTTATCCAGTGATGACGACTGGTCTGTACTCACGTTGTTAGATAAGCAGGGTAAAGTAATTTCCAGTAATTCTCCGCATCAAATCCCGGTCGGCACCGAAATGGAAATGGTACTCGACCAGAAATACAAAATCGTGAAATTTTCTGGCAGACGATACCTGGCAAAAACAGTCGCAACTCATGGCTATCAAGACTTTTATGGGCTGGGTTGGTATGGTCACGCAATGCTCCCGCTGGATGTCGCTTTTGAATCAACAGGTTCTCAGTCCATAAAATCTATTGATGAAAAAATACTGAATTCTGTCTTAAATAATCAAGAATTGTTTTCTAAAGAAATTCAGGAAATTCCTATTAATGCCGAAAAAATACAAAGCGATCTTGATCGTACCGTCTGGAACGGAAACATTGCGACTAAAGAAAGAGTCGATAACAATTCCAATATTGCTTCAAAAGTATTGCTCTGGGAAATCAGTAATACCGGCTTGAAAACCAAAAAAGTGTTTGAACGATCAATCGAAAACCTGCATGAAACCGTGGTATCAACCTATTTAAGTGATGTGGAGTTTTTAGCCTCTCTGTCGATTAATATCATGGATCGAAATCTTTACGAACGCGCTAATGATTGTCGCTGGTGGGCATTAACTTCAGAATTTCGCCGCATCCTGGGCAAGGACATTATTAGTCAAAAAGAGGCTCAACGAATTACCGATATTTTGGCGTATATCAATGGTCTTTATACGGTGTACACCAACCTTTTTGTTTACGACAAATCGGGGAAAGTCATTGCCGTCTCTAACCCATCGGAACAACATCTTGTTGGGACAACGCTGAAAGAATCCTGGGTATCGGAAACCGCCATTTTGAAAAACTCACAGAGCTATAGCGTATCGCCATTTGATAAAACCGCACTGTATAGCGGTGAGCACAGTTATATTTACAATGCTTCAATTAAAGATCTTAAAGATACTCGCCATGTGATCGGCGGTATCGGAATCGTCTTTGATAGCGAACCGGAATTCAAAGCAATGCTAATGGATTCATTACCACGAGATCATCAAGGTGAGCTGATCAACGGATGTTTTGGTGTCTTTACAGATAATGAAGGAATTGTCATTTCGTCTACCAGTGAATTAATTAACCCTGGCGAAAAACTACCCGTAGACACGTCATTGTTTACGCTAAAAAAGAGTGAAAGTAGCGCAAAGATCGTCGAGCTAAACGGCTATTATTATGCGGTGGGCATTAAATCAAGTAACGGCTACCGTGAATTTAAGGGAGAAGACGACAATTATAAAAACGAAGTCTTTGGGTTTATTTTTATGGAGCTTGATAAAATTGACACTAATCATCAAGCCTCCTCTCAAACCAGTGCAACCAAAGTTAGATCAAGCAACACTCATTTGATGCCATCCGAAGAGTATGTAGAAATTGCGAGTTTTTATATTGGCAATAAATGGTATGGAATCAAGGCGGAGAATGTCATTGAAGCGATTGCATTTTCACGCGTCTCAGTAATTCCAGGTTTAACCGACACCGTTCTTGGCTCGCTGTTTTTCAATGGGAAACCGATTTTGATTTTTAACCCTGGGGAAATACTGGGGGCGCATCCAGATATGGATTCCAGTAATTTACAAGTTGTAATATTTAAAACGGCCACAAGCACTGTGGGTATCGTTGTCGATAGCCTTGGAGAAATTCCTAAAATAGAAAATACACGACTCGGAAAAGAAGCTAATCCGTTTGTTGATTCTGACCGGTTTATAGAAGGGCTGGTCGAATTAGGATCAAAACAAGAAGGCTCTTCAATGCTCATTATTCTCAATCCTGACGAGCTTGGAAACAGAAGCGCAGTTGACAGTGCCGTTAGTGAAGAAATTGAAGCGCTGGAGCTATCCAATATGAGAAAAGCCAGCTAACGGTTTGCTTGGCGAGGTGGGGTTG
>CAZUAW010000176.1:0-1597 GCA_964618535.1 uncultured Thiotrichales bacterium | reverse complement strand
CCTTCATGGCTAAAATTTCTGTTCGCGGCGCGCGTACACATAACTTAAAAAATATTGATATCGACTTGCCGCGTGACAAGCTGATTGTCATTACCGGTTTGTCTGGATCAGGTAAATCTTCGCTGGCTTTCGATACGATTTATGCGGAAGGCCAGCGGCGCTATGTTGAGTCATTATCGGCTTACGCTCGGCAGTTTTTGTCGATGATGGAGAAGCCGGATATTGATCATATCGAAGGTCTGTCTCCCGCCATTTCCATCGAGCAAAAAACCACTTCGCACAACCCTCGCTCCACCGTCGGTACAATTACTGAAATCCATGACTACCTGCGGCTGCTGTTCGCCAGAGTCGGCACGCCAAAATGTCCTGAGCATGATTTAGAACTGGCCGCGCAAACGGTCAGCCAGATGGTCGATCATGTGCTCGCAATGCCGGAAGGCAGCAAGCTGATGATGCTCGCGCCGGTGGTCAATGAGCGCAAAGGTGAGTATGTGCAGCTGTTTAATGATCTTCGCGCGCAGGGTTTTATTCGCGCACGGATTGATGGAGAAATCTGGGAACTGGATGATCCGCCTGATCTGGATCTGCGCCGTAAGCACAGCATTGATGTCGTTGTGGATCGCTTCAAAGCGCGGGATGATCTGCGACTGCGACTCGCCGAATCTTTCGAGACCACGCTGACCCTTGCCAATGGCATTGCGGTGATCGCCTCGATGGATGATCCCGATGCGGAGGAGATTGTTTTTTCCTCGCAATTTGCCTGCCCGCACTGCGGCTACTCGCTCTCGGAGCTGGAGCCTCGCTTATTCTCGTTCAACAGTCCTAGCGGTGCTTGCCCGGAATGCGATGGTCTTGGCGTAATTCAGAAATTCTCTGAAGAACGCGTGATTGTTGATGGTGATAAAAGTGTCGCCGATGGCGCTTTTAAGAGCTGGGATCGACGCAACGCTTACTATTTTCAGATGATCACCTCGCTGGCAAAGCACTACAAATTCGACTATGAAAAACCGTTTAACAAGCTGTCGAAAAAACATCGCGACGTCCTGCTCTACGGCAGTGGCAAAACAAAAATCGAATTCAGTTACACCAATGATCGCGGCTTGATCTACGTTCGCAAGCACCCATTCGAAGGCATCGTGCATAATCTCGAACGCCGCTTTCGCGACACCGAATCATCCTCAGTCCGCGAGGAACTGAGTAAATTCATGACCTCGCAGCACTGCACAGAATGTGAGGGCGCACGCCTGAACGAAGCCGCGCGACATGTGTTTGTCGATGGTTACAATCTGCCAGAAATTTCTGCGATGCCGATTGGCGATGCACGTGATTTTTTCGCCAAGCTGGATCTACCGGGACATCGCGGCAAAATCGCTGACAAGATCATTCGAGAAATCGGCGATAGGCTCAGTTTTCTGGTGAATGTCGGTTTGAATTATCTAATGCTCAGCCGCAGCTCAGAAACACTCTCTGGCGGCGAAGCACAACGAATTCGCCTTGCATCGCAGATTGGTGCCGGTCTGGTCGGCGTCATGTATGTGCTGGATGAGCCCTCCATTGGCCTGCACCAGCGCGACAATGCTCGCCTGCTGGAAACACT
>CAZUAW010000175.1:0-5187 GCA_964618535.1 uncultured Thiotrichales bacterium | reverse complement strand
GGAATCAATAGATAAGCGAGAACTCGTGTAATTCATGCAATATCTGGGCTAGAAAAATAAATGACTTATTTTCTGGATTTTGGCTTGCTTGAATTGATAACTAATAACGGTATTTTTGATGGATTTTATGCTTAATTTAATTGGTCGTGACGGTGAGCTATTTGCTGAGGATATGATTCAGCATGATGATACATTGAGAGAGATTGTCGAGGCTTCGACATTTCTTGTGATCGGCGGTGCCGGAACCATTGGTCAGGCAGTTTGTAAGGAAATTTTTCGGCGCAATCCCCGAGTTTTACATGTTGTCGACATTAGTGAAAATAATATGGTTGAACTGGTGAGGGATTTGCGCAGTTCTTTAGGCTATATTGATGGAGACTTTAGGACTTTTGCACTGGATATTGGATCACGCGAATTTGACGCTTTAATTGCACAATCTGAGGCTTACGATTATGTCTTGAATTTATCTGCGCTAAAGCATGTGCGTAGTGAGAAAGACCCTTTTACCTTGATGCGTATGATCGATGTGAATGTGTTTAATACCGAAAAAACATTGATTCAAGCCGCGGGTTTTGAGGCTAAAAAGTATTTTTGTGTGTCAACGGATAAAGCTGCCAATCCGGTCAATATGATGGGCTGTTCCAAGCGCATTATGGAGCAATATTTAATGCGTCGATCTTTAGAAATACCCGTTTCAACTGCTCGATTTGCCAATGTGGCTTTTTCAGATGGCAGTCTACTACACGGGTTTAATCAGCGTATTCAAAAGCGTCAGCCTATCTCTGCGCCCAATGATGTGCGGCGCTATTTTGTGACACCGAAAGAGTCCGGTGAGCTATGCCTGATGTCCTGCCTGCTGGGTGAAAACAGAGATATCTTTTTCCCTAAACTCAGTGAGGCGTTACATTTAATTACCTTTGATGAGATTGCTCGGCGCTATTTGAATCAACTAGGGTATGAGGCGCTTGAATGTGAATCTGAAGATGAGGCGAGAGCGGCGATTAAATCCTTAGGCAGTAGCAAGCAATGGCCCTGTTATTTTTCGCCTAGCAATACAACGGGGGAGAAAGATTTTGAGGAGTTTTTCACGGGTACAGAAACGCTGGATATGGAACGCTTTAAGCATCTTGGCGTGATTAAAAATGAGGCTGTTTTTAATGAAGCCGCATTGGAGGCGTTTTCTGCAGATGTGATGGGTCTGGTGCATTCTGGAAAGTGGTCGAAAGAGGATGTTGTAAAACTGTTCAGGCGAGTTGTACCTGAGTTTGGATATGAGGACAAAGGCGTCTATTTAGATAGCAAAATGTGAAATTCATCACGCTATTGGATTGTTTTTGTTTTTGAATCGCAGTTTTGAAATTGATTGAATCACATAGAATTCTGCGCGGGTTAATATTCCCTAATATGGAATCTAAACAATGAAAGCAGTTATTCAAGCCGGTGGGCTCGGCACTCGACTACGCCCGTATACACTGGTGTTACCCAAGCCAATGATGCCTATTGGTGGGAAACCAGTCATTGAGGTGCTACTAAAGTGGCTCCGTAAAAATGGCGTTTTAAATGCTTATGTCACCACAGGGTATTTAGGGCATTTGATCCAAGCTCTATGCGGCGATGGTAATCAATGGGGGCTGGATATTGAATATAGCCAGGAACCTGAGCCATTGGGTACTGTGGGTGCTCTAAATTTACTGACGGATCAGCTCGATTCAACTTTTCTGGTATTAAATGGTGATTTGATCACTGACCTGGATTTACATGGTTTTAGAGTTTTTCATAAAGCACATGGTGGGAAACTCTCAGTTGCGGTTACTTCTAAAGTTGTGAATGTTGATCTGGGAGTTTTGGATGTTGATGGAGACCGAGTCACCAGTTTTCGTGAAAAGCCAAGTATGAGTTATACCGTTAGTATGGGCGTTTATTGTATGGAACCGGAAGTTCTTGAGTATATCCCACAAGGGATTCCTTTTGGTTTTGATGATTTGATGCACGCAATGCTTGAACAGAATGATCCGGTTCACGTCTATCAGCATGATGGTATGTGGATGGATATTGGAAGACCGGAAGATTTTCAGGCTGCGCAGGAAGAGTTTGAAACCAGCCGAGGACGGATGTTGGGAGATTAAGACAGTGTGTGTGAATCCTTCGTCGAGTAAGTGATTTGGATTAGTTAGGGAAAGTTTTTTGAGCTTATTATTTAACACTAGCGCGATAAAGCGGTCGATAGACATCGTTCTGTCTGTTATTGGCTTGGTGGTTGCTTTCCCCCTGATGGTTCTGATTGCTATGGCAATTTATGCTGAATCTCCAGGTACCATTTTCTTCTCACAGGAACGATTGGGTTATCGCGGTAAAAAATTTCGCCTCTACAAATTCCGAAAATTTCCGGTTGATTGGGGCAATGTTGGTCCTGGTGTCACTGTTGCGGGTGATGCGCGCATGACACGTATTGGAAAGCACCTGGAACGCACCAAGCTGGATGAGCTACCTCAGCTGTGGAATATCTTCTTAGGTGAGATGTCATTTGTGGGGCCACGCCCTGAGTCGACTCAATACGGACATTTGTTTACAGGTAAATTCGCCAGAGTTCTGGATTTTGTCCCAGGAATATTTGGACCTAACCAAATTACATTTCGTAATGAATCTGCAATGTATCCGCCCGATGAGGATCCTGAGAAATTTTATGAGCAGGTTCTGTTCCCCGAAAAAGCTCGCGCGGATATCCGCTATTTTTCTAGTGCCAATGACCTGAGTGACTTAGCTCAAATATTTAAAGGGCTCTGGGTCAGCGTGATCGGTGCACTGGACTGGAAGTGGGCTGTCCGCAATATTTTGCCTATCATGACAATGGACTTGGTTGCTATTGAGGCGGCATGGGCGAGCGCGATGATTTCGCGTTTTGGTGTGAGTGCCTTTGAAATGCCGGTTGGGGCAATCTATTTGACTGGTGTGTGGCTATTGCCATTGGTTGTGCTGCCAGTTTTATTGCTGGGTGGAGGCTATTTACACTCTATTCGGCACATTGTGCTTAGAGATGTACTTAGAGTTGCAGGTTTGGTTGCTATCGGATGGTTGATTGGCTTTCTTACTTTGCTATGGTTTGAAACCAGAGGCACATCACTCGCTTTAGCGCCCGCTGGGTTTTTATTTTTAGCAGCGTATACCGTCGTTCCGCGGATATTATATAAAGAGTACTTACGCAGAAAAGAGCTTAATTCCAAAGATTTTTCTGAACTGAAGAAAGTGATTATTTTTGGCACGGATGATCGAGCGATTAACTTGGGTTCTTTGATTCAACGAGGGTTTCCCACTGCGAGATTGGTTGGTTTCCTCGATAACAGTAGTGAAGTTAGAGGTAGAACAATTCTGGATCAAAAAGTGGTGGGGAGTGAGAGAGATTTACCGACATTGCTTTCAGTTCACGATTTCGACCAACTGTGGCTGTCTTTTAGTCCTGATCGAATTCAGCGTCAGAGGTTAGAAAGCTGGACGCTTGAAAATGAGGTTCTGTTAGTGATTTTGCCGGAGATTTCTGCGTTTGAATCGTTGTTTCCTAACCTATCTCTAACGCAGGAGATGAAGCGACCTGTTGCTCTGGGAGATAAAATCATTGATATGTGAAGTTTGCTCAATATTGGTTAATCGGGAAGCCATACTCATAAGAGTATGGCTTTTTTCGTTACGCCGCTTTATTTTTGCTTAAAGCGCCGGTGCAATGGGCTATTGCGGGGGAAATGAGCGCTTAACAACTCCATTTGATCAACGAGAATATTCCTACCTAGCAAATAGACATATTCGGCGTAATTTGGCTGAAAAGGAATTGCTAACTCTGGAGTACGACCACCTTTGCGGCTATTGCAGTGTCGGCAGGCAGTGACCACGTTAGTCCAGCTATCTTCTCCACCCTGAACTATCGGGGTGATGTGATCTCTGGATAACGCTTTATGGTGAAATTTTTCACCACAGTAGAGACATAGCTGGTCGTCTCGACGAAATAGGGTGGGATTGTTTAGCGATGGCACACAGCCATTGTGTAGCTGCTGCTGGCTGCCGTGTGTGGCAATAATGCTATTGAGATGCACCTGACTTCTTGCGCCGGTAGTTGCGTTAAATCCACCGCGAATAGTCTGTAACGGTAGTCCACAAGAATAAGCGATTTGCCCTGTACAGTAGAGTTTGACCGCCGCAGTATAGTGTAACCATTCTAACCCGAATATTGCATGAATTTCACGAGTTCTCGCTTATCTATTGATTCCACAGGAAATTCTTTTAACTTGCCCGTAATCACCGATACGAGACACGTCAAAACAATCCCCTGTGAAAACAATATCTTAAGTGAGATTCTCATGAATTCATGCAATATCCGGGCTAAAGGCATTCCGAAAATATCGGTTCTCAATATACTACCGTGCTCAGACATAAGTTAACTTTAGCAGATGATAGGCTTCGTGACTGAGTATCGGTTTGTTTTACGTTATGATTTAGAATTCTAGATGATCCAGATTGTTAAGGATGTTGAGCATGTTTCGATTTTTCCCTGGTCTGATACTTATTCAGGCAATCGCTATTGCGATGATGATGTTTGTTGTTGATATCTCTCAACCTTTAGCGTGGTTCAAAGTAGGGGGCGTGCTAGCGGTGATTACACTGACAGTTTCTTTCTGGTTTGATGCGCTCGCCAAGCAGCTGGGTAAAGATGCTGTAGCGACACTGAATCAACAATACGCGAAAGAACGTGAGCGTATTAAAGTGAATGCGGAGCGAGAAAAGAGCCGCGTGGTGCAAGCGAGTGAGAAAAAGCATGCGCGTGAAGCGGCTAAAGTTCAGTCTCGCGCAAATATGAAGGTCGGTGCATCACTCTCGGGTGCAGTCGGTTTTGGTGTTTTAATGTTGATTACAGAATTCATTACGCTAGGTATGCTAACGCTATTTACTGCTGGTGGTGCGATGAGTGGATATTTATTACGCGGCAAACAAATGAATCAACGGCAGCTTAAAGTGATTAACCACAAATGATTTTAAATTCTATACTTCGACAAATCCAGAATAATTCTCTGGCAATTATCAGTTTAGTGGTGGCATTTTCTGCGCTTGGCTATAACACTTGGCGTAACGAATTGACTGAGTCCAATCGAAATATACGCATGGCTGGGTTTGAGATGCTGTTACATATTGGTGAATTACAAA
>CAZUAW010000174.1:0-5201 GCA_964618535.1 uncultured Thiotrichales bacterium | reverse complement strand
TTGATCGCGCTCATAAATACCGGGGTGTTGGCTAAACTGAATCGTCATACGAATGGAGTGAAATAAAAATAGGGCTATTGTGCCACAAGCAACATTTTAGCACTGAGTTCCTATTGACTCATCAGGTAGCGGCCAAGTCGAAACCTCATTAAGGGCTGTTATTTTCTAAAAGGTATCAGCAGTTTTAAAGCTCAACGCCTTTCTGCGCCATGATTCCGGCGCGATAGGCATGTTTTACATCAGCCATTTCTGTCACGGTGTCGGCAACCTCAATCAAAGCTGCCGGTGCGCCGCGGCCAGTGATGATGACGTGCTGCATGGCGGGTCTCTTCTCCAAAGCCTCGATGACTTCTTCAACGGGTAAGTAACCTAGCTGTAAAACAATATTGAGTTCATCTAGCAACAGGATGTCGATGTTTTCGTCTTGCAGAAATTGCATCACTTGCTGCCAGGCTTTGCGGGTGGTTTTGATATCCTGAGTTTTATCTTGCGTATCCCAGGTAAAGCCGTCGCCCATCACGTGGTACTCAACGTCATCGGGAAAACGACGGAAAAAGGCTTCTTCGCCGGTGGAAAAGCTGCCTTTGATGAATTGCACCACAGCGACTTTCATATCGTGGCCAAGCGCGCGCGCCATCATGCCAAAGCCGGAGCTGCTTTTGCCTTTGCCGTTGCCGGTAAGGACGATGACGATGCCTCGTTCTATATTCGCTGCGGCAACGGTTTGGTCGATGATTTCTTTTTTTCGCCGCATACGTTTGCGGTGGCGTTCATCTTTATCGCTGGCGGTCATTGGCTTTGGCTGCTCATAGCTGAGAGGGAGTTTGCTCCGTTGATCCTTTGCGAGGCTAAAGCCTCACGTCCGTTTGAGTTTGTGGCTGGTTCAAGCGACAGCGAAGCCAGACGCATCACCGAGTCAACTGACGCGGCTGCAATAATGCAGTGATAAGTAAAGTTTAACTAGCGGTTGAAGCTGTCTCCGATTGATTGCCGGTGACTACGGTAATGATGCTGTGCAGCAAAGCGAAGAAAGCGATGTATCCCGCTGTTGTTTTAAGAAACGGAAAGAAATATTGCTGCACGCTACTGGCGTATTCGAGAAGGCTCATTTCAGCAAACTTATCGGACATGAGAAAAAAAGATACGTTTGAAATTAAGAAACAAACTGCCACGGAGATAAGGGTTGCACCGGCAAGCGGTATTAACGCTGACCAACCAAATTGATGGTGGTTGCGGAACCAGCGACCACCGAACCAAAGTGCTGCGTAAGCGGGCGCTAAAAAGGCGTATCCGGGGGAGATGCAATAATCGCTGGTGCCAAATTGGGTTATCGCAAAGTAATCAATGACGGCGGCGGTCACTAAGAAGACAGCCAGATAACCAAAGCGTGCAAGATAAACGCCGCCAGCCAGAAAAATTGCCCAGGAAGCGTCTGGTAGATGTAGCGCGGAGCCAAAGTGATGGAAGCGAGTGGCGATCAATAACAGAAACAGTGCCACTGCAATGAGGAATTCATGTAAGGGTTTTAGGTCGCTCATCACAGTGGCTCCGGTTATCTATTGGTGGTAGTTGAGTGTGAGGAAAAAGTTTCGCTCTGCCTGATTATAGAACTTTGCGGTTTCATAGTCTTTATCAAAAACATTGCCGATTCGCGCCTGCACGTTCCATTGATCGTTAAGACGATACTCTGTGCGTAGATCGAGGGTGCCATAGCCGCCCATGTTCAAGCTATTGGCAAGATTATCAAACCGCTTTCCCGTGGCGATGTAGCTTCCGCCAAACTTGAATTCACCAAAGGAACGATCAAAATCGAGACGCAAAGTTTCTTTAGCTCGGCGCGGTAGTAGGTTACCACTGTTGGCGGTATTGCCATCGTTCACCGCGTCCAGCAGCGTGGCATTGGCTTGAATATCCCAGTTGGCGAGCTGGGTGCTGGCTTCCAGCTCAAGACCACGTATGCGTGCATCATCAATATTACCGATCGCAAAAGTGACGGAATCAAAGGCAATTAACTCGGTGATTTCCGTTTGAAACAGATTGGCGCTCCAGCGAATGCCGCCAACGCCACCATTATTCACGCCGAGTTCGTAGCTGATGGATTCTTCAGGATTGAGGTTTGGATTGCCAAAGCTCGGGAAATACAAATCGTTAAAGGTGGGGGCTTTATAAGCAGTTCCAGCGGATGCTGTGACGCGCCAGCCATTGTGATGAACATGACTCACGGTCAATCCGCCGCTGCTGTGACTGCCGAATTGCTGGTTGTCATCAGCACGTAGCGATAGCGCCATATCGACCGAGCCAAAGCTCGCCAAATATTGTGCAAACACACCTTTATTATCGCGGGATGTCACCTCGTAGGCAGTGCTGCTGTCAACACTGTCTTTTTCGTAATCAATGCCGATGGTGAGCAGATCATCTTTTCGCATCGGCAGGTCGGCCTGAAGGGAGACGTTCTGCTTTTCCGTATTGAAAAAACTGTTGCTTGCGCCATTAAAAAAGAGATCGGATTCATCTTTACTCTGACCGGCTTTCACACCGAGTTGAAATGCATCAGAAACCGATAAATTAACCTCAGCGCCAATCACTTGCTGGATATTGTCGGCGCTATTGCCAGAGAATATCGAACCATCAAACTCAGTTGTGCCTGCTGCATGCAAGAAATGTAAATTCCAGTCTCCCTGATTACCGATATCAGAGCCGAGACGAATTGAGCCGGAAGTATTATCAAAACCATCATCGTCTGGCTCATCAGAAAAGCAGCCGGCGGTGAGATTGCCCTGGCAAGTATCAAAACCATCGGTATCTTCATGTGTCAGATTGACGTTGTACCAGAGCGCCTGATGGCTGCCAGAGAGACCCGCGGTAGCCTTCATTGCATTAAAACTACCTGCGCCGAGGCTGAAATGAGTGCTGGTTTCCTCAGTGCCTTTTTTGGTGAATATTTGGATGACGCCACCGAGCGCTTCTGATCCGTATAGGCCCGATCGTGGCCCGCGAACAATTTCGATACGCTCGATTTGATCAACAGGAATATTCTGAAAAGCCGTCAGTCCGAGTGTCGCAGAACCGATTTTGATGCCATTCACCAGCACCAACACATGATCAGATTCAGTACCGCGAATAAAAACCGAAGAGGCTTGTCCGGCACCACCATTATTAGAGATATTGATGCCCGGCGTGGCACTTAAAACATCCTGTATTGATTGCGCTTGCAAACGCTGAATATCTTCACGGGTAATAATCGTCACAGCGGCAAGCGTTTGATCCACAGTTTGCGCGGTACGTGTCGCCGTAACGACGATGGGATCGAGCAAATCAGCAGAAAAAGCGGGAAGAGAGAAAGCACAACAAGAAATTGCGGCGAACGACCAGAGACTGGCTTTAGACATGAGAACTCCTTAACCCCGAGCAACCCCGCTCAAGCAATAATGAAGGTAAGTCCAGGCCGGTATCCGGGCTCGTGAGTTGATGTTGCGCTGAAGCTAACACCTCTTATCTGCGCCTTCCCATGCTGAAACAAACACAGTGGCAGTGCAAAAAAGTTGAACTCACTTACCGTTGCGGGGGCAGCGTCGGACTAATAATCAAGAGTGAAACCATGACTACGCACCGACTTCCCGTTTAACGCCGTGAAGCGCACCTGAGCAACGAAGCGCAGGAATTTAACGATAAACGGTGGGAGTGTCAAATATCTAAGTTCTGCAAACCCTGCATCACGACTTCACTGAAGAAGTACTACGGGAATATTTTGATGCTCCCAATGATCTAATTGAAACACTCCTGAATTGCGTAAGTTTTGCCGCTATTCGTAGGTTGGTGGTGAGCTTGCGAACAGGGCACTACAGGAAGTAAGGAATTTTCTGGGTCACGCATCAATCGTAATAACAGAGCGCTACGCGCATCAATCACCGGAAAATGTAAGCGCAGCAGTATCGATTCTGGATGATATTTGATATCCAAAATACCAAAGCTGAGTACTACTGCCGTCACTTCAAATGTGGTCGAACTAGAGAGAGTAATACCGCCGTAACGGTAAAACCTATGCGAGTCTCCCCAGCAGAGCTGAGGGTTTACCAAATTTAATTAACTAAAATGCTTATCAAGTTTATCTAAAATAGCAAGCCCTTCATTGACATCACCACGAGCAGCAAGAGCACGAAAACGTGTTTCACTATCAAACTCTGCTATTGCTTGAGTAGAAAGCTCGTCAATTAATTTATTGACGCTAATTTGCCTATATTTTGCTAATTGTTTTAAACGGCTATGCTTATCAGTCGGTATTCGAATGGTTAAAGTTGCCATAGGTTTATCCTCTTAAAAATTGTTAGGGCGTTATTATTTTTATGTTTGGGAAATTGGAGACCAAACATAAAAGATGAAGGGGATAATTTTTTGATTGAATTAGCAGTAGCAGGAAATGCAGATTACCTAATGACCAATAACATCGGTGATTTTAAAAATACTCAGCTAATAGGTAATGAATGGAAGTCCAGTGGCAGTCTAATAACGACAACTAGGTATATCGGGAACAATATCGGCGGCAATCCTTCTGAAACAATGGTTTCGAGAGAACGTAGGGTTCATTCCTAACGGGCAAGGCGTCCCCACCCATCTCTCGATGAGTTTGAGATGCATGCTGAGGAGGAATCTTGAAACTTTGACATCACAGGGGTATCCATATCTGTCTATGTTTGCTTTTCTGACGGTTTTCCTCCGTCGATCTTTGGTCTAGGGGGTGTGGCGAATTCGGTTGCAAGGACTACGTCTTGGAAAGACCGAACCCCGTTGTTTCCTCATCCGTACCGCTCGACTCAACAACCGTTAAAGTTGATTGATCATAATCCCGAGCCACTGTCACATGTGTATCCGGTAAGCGCTTTAGTGAGCCAAGCCAACTCTCCCAATCAAAAGCGCAAGCCCAGTCATGTGAATAAATGTCACACAATAAAATCCGTATAGCATCAACCGACTGGCGGATTTGCCAGTCTTTTAGTGAAATATTACCGCCTAATTCGTCTAAATAAACTTCAAGATCACCCAACTGATGATCGCGCAATTTCTTATTAAAATACTTGATATACTGCTCAGCGCGAATCACATACCAGCGATCAAATGGATCACTAATACCCTGATCTCTAACCGCTTTAATGTAACGGTCTCAGAATTTGTTAATACAGGATTGAGACGGCGCAGCGTTCTAG
>CAZUAW010000173.1:0-5216 GCA_964618535.1 uncultured Thiotrichales bacterium | reverse complement strand
AAAAGAGCGACTACAAATGAAAAAAACCATCTCTCATATTTCTTTCATACTACTGGCTTCTGGCATGGTTCTCGCTGGTTGTTCACCAACGGATAATCCTCAATTGAGTATTTGTCAGGATATCACCAGTCATCTTTTACCTGGGCAGCAACTGAGCTGGGGTAAACACACAGAAACTGAGGCTGAGACTGGACTGCAAATTGACTTGGCTTTTTCTGCCGGTGGTGGATCAATGCAGAGCAGCTGCTATTTTGCGCCAGATGATGCCAATGACGAAGATACCCTCGGTGATGTCAGTTATGACTCTGCGCCCACAAGCGTCGTTCTCAATGGCCGTCGAGTGGATGAAAGAAGCCTTACCCAAGCCACCATGCGTGCTACCAATCAAGCAGTGACAGAAACGGCAGAGCACACGGCAAAAGAATCCAGAAAAAATATAGAAACAGCTACTGTGAAGGTAAAAGAAATGGCTCTGGATGGCTCTGGAAAAGCGCGTGTCCTCGAAGAGCGAGCTCGTCAGGCAACGCTAAAGGCTGCGGATAGAGTGCAACGCGCATTAGAAAAATAGTGACGAGTTGGTTAGATAATTCATTGATACGTGCTAATGAGTTTTCCTTAAATTAAATAAAATACTTGAAAACGACTGACAACTAGTTTCAGATTAAGAGATTGCTATATTCATTTGGGATAGCAAATCCTAAAATTAAAAAGTGCTTTGGAGAATTTTAAAATTATGACCTATTTACTCACAAAAATGATTGTTTGTTTATGCCTGGTCGGTATTTTGGGGTGGTTGCTGGGATGGATGTTCCGTGGCTCCAGAGCTAAGTTGATGCAGCTAAAAAGTGAATCCGAATGGCAAGTGAAGTTAGCCAGCAGCGAACAGGGTGCGGTGGCGTTAAAAACTGGGCTGGAGAAGTCCAATCACCAAGTCAAACAATTACGAACCGACTATGGTGAGCTGGTTAACGATAACAAGACACTTGCAGACGAATACAGCAAGCTAAACACGTTTGCTGATCGAACTCGAAAAGCTTTAAAGGCCGAGCGGGAAAAGGCGATAGCACAGGAAAAGCAATATGCAAAAAAATCCCAACTGCTCAGCAATGAATTATCTTTGATCAAATCCAGCACGGTAGTAATGGAGGCAGATTTGGAAAAACACAAGCAGCTCGAGATTTCCAATAACAGCACCATTTTAGATTTAAATGGTTATCTTGAAACAGCAAATATAAAAAGTCAGCAGTCACAAGATGAAGCGTATCAATTAGGCAAGTCGCTTAACGAAGCATCCATCGCGATTACCCAGAGAGATAAAGCCATTGAAGTGCTACAGCCCAAGCTCGCAGAGCGCGACTTACAGATTAAGCAGCAGGCACAAGAGCTAGAAAACTTTTCCAATAGTCATACTGACCTGCTCACTAAAATTGAAGCAATTGGCAATCAATTGCAAAACAGCAAATCGACTTCTGAGCAACAGAATCATGAAGCTGCCAGACAGTTGGATCAATATCGCCAGCAACTGGATCAGTTACAGCGTCGCGAAGCTGAATTAGAAAAAGAAAAAATTGAACGGGAATCCGCAGTCAGTCGCTTGAACTCAGAGGCTGAAACATCCAATTCCAAGCTTATTACTTTGCAACAGCAACACCATGAATCTAATTTAAAATTGGCTGAACTCAAACGACTCAATCAACAATATACGGCAGAATTTACAACCGCAAATAACTACCAAAAAGAGGCAGACCAACTCAAGCAAATGCTGTTGGATAAAGATCAGAACATTAAGCAGCTTGAGGAAAAATTAGCGGCAGATTGTGAACAAAGAGATGAGGAAAAGAAATCCTTGCGGAGTATTTTGGATAGCACGCAAGATCAGCTGCAAAATCAACTTAATAACAATGGCGAGCTTGAGCAACGAATGATCACCATTCAAAAACAATACGATGACCGAGAGCGTGTGCTGGAACAGACGCAGCAGCGTTTGAATAGTGCTGAAAACACATCTACCGATGAGCTAGCCGAATTACAACGAAATAATAGCGAGCAACAACACCAGCTAGCAGCATTACAATTAGACCTTGAGAGTTCTAATCAAAAGGTTACAGAGTTGCAGCAAGCTAATCTTCAGTTATCCGATTTAATCGAGAAAAGAAATATCAGTGCAAGAATTGCGGAAGAAGAAAAATTAATTGCCGAGCAAAAACTAGCAGAAGAGACTGCTAACAATGATCAGCAGAAATCACAGTCAACAGCGCAGAAAACTGGATTAAGCGAAGGTCAGCCTGCTAGTTTTTCGGCCCCAAGAATGGGCGTTGCTGATGATTTAAAACGCATCTCCGGGATCGGCCCAAAAATTGAAGGAACCCTGAATGACTTGGGTGTTTACCACTTTGATCAAATCAGTAATTTCACGGCTGAAAATGTCAACTGGGTAAATGATCACCTAAGTTTTAAAGGACGTATAGAAAGAGAAGGTTGGATTGAACAGGCAAAAGCACTCACCAAAGGAACTGCCACAGAATTTAGTAACCGCTACGATAAAAAAACTAATTAAACTGTTGCTTCTACATGTTACGACGGGTAAGCCGATAAGCTTGGATAGCGTTGGTTGCGTCGCGAAGCTGAGTTCTGCGGCGCGGCTGAATGAGCGCGTTGCGGCTATCTGTGCAGCGAAATTGAGTTGTTTCAGGTTCATGAGTCTATTGATTCGTAATATAAATATATAGAGAAGTTGTAATCACTCTCGCTGGGTTAGGCCTCTTGCAAAATCTATTGAATCATTCATGAATAACTTCGATCTTCTAAGACAAATTTCGTATTTTCTGCTTTCTTTTGAACTTAACGATTAAAAAACACATCAAAGCATCTGACAGCTCGTTAAGAACCATTTTTTTTAATTTGTAAGTTTAGGAGAATAATTATCGTGAACAATAAGTTAATTTTCACTAGTGCGTCCATTGTGATGGCGTTAAGTTCCACTGCCATTGCAGGCGGAAATTCAATTCATCTTAATCAAACCAATACAGATGCAAGTCCAGACAACTCTGAGTCTGCTGCTATCGTGCAAATTGGTAGTCAGCTATTGATTGATGCCAGCCAAACCGGCTTTGGTGAGGAGATAGATATTTATCAGTCTGGGGACTCCGGGACTATCCTCGCCACCCAGGAAGGTAATAAAAATAGCATGCTAATGGATCAGGTAGGAGGCACTAACGATATTGATGCCAGGCAAACGGGTGGTGCCAATACTTTGATCATTCAACAAGGCGCTAGGCCCAATGGCGGCGCAGCAACCACAACGGGTGATCAAAACACCGTCCTGACTGAACAAACCGGTGACGAGAACAGTATTGATGTTGCTCAATCAGGCACAGGTTCCAGTTCTGCACGGGTTGTTCAAAGTGGTAATAACCATCAATCATCTGTCACTCAGACCAATGCCAACAGTTCAAGCGCGACGATTCATCAGTTTGGCGGAGACGACGGTACCGCCGTTATTACGCAATCTGAAGGTAGTAACTCATTTGCAGATGTGATCCAGGAAGGGAATGATAATCAACATGGGATTAGCCAAACAGGTGACGATCAAGATGCAATTATTACTGTTCTGGGTGACCGAAACAGCAAACATTTTGATAGTGCTGGTGATGCTGCAATCACACAGGAAGGCGCTAATGCGATTGCAACAATCACGGTAGAGGGTAATGACAACCTTACCAGCGTGTATCAATTAGGAGCGAGTACAGCGGAAATTAACGTGCGTGGAAATGATAATCAGAATCTGATTGAAACCATTTTTGATAACAACTCAGTGACGAGCAGTTTTCAAACCGGGGATTCTAACGATTCCACCATTTTCCAGCTCAGCGGCAACAGTAATTTTGCAACGATTAATCAGACAGGAAATTCAAACGTTAGCAATAGTCGCCAGATTGAAGTTTTTGATTCAGATGTCAGTATTATTTCGCAAGGAAATGGAAATAATGTTTCATCATTCCAGGAATCAGGTTCTGATATGGTATCAACTGTAGATGTTGCTGGTGATACGAATGAGGTAATCATCACCCAATCTCGCGCAAATTCTGTGCAGTCATCTGTGGATATCGCTGGAAACAGCAATACTGTTCGACACGATCAGGTCTTTGGTCAAGGTGCGGCTGCAACCACGTTAATCACTGGTGACAATAACGATGCTAGCATTGCTATTCTCGACACAGGTTATCCCGCTTCGATTACAATTAACGGCAATGAAAATATCGCTACAACAACGGTATTTACCGCATTAGGCGGGCAATCAGTTACTAATATCGAAGGTAACCAAAATCAATCTATCATTGACTCAAGCGCTGGTTTTGTTGGCAGTGTCGATTCCTCTGTGAATATTGTGGGAGATCGCAATATCTCAACAATTACTCAAACCAACGAAGGTGATGCAGCAGTGGATATAGCCGGAAATAACAATATTGCTTCGATTGTTCAGACAGGTGGTATTGCAGTCATCAATCTTGTTGGTGACAGCAACGACGCCGCTACGACTCAAGATGGTAACGGTAACACCATTAATTTAAGTGTGATCGGAACTGACAATATATCCTCCTTGGCGCAGACCGGTGATCGTAACTTGATCGATTTATTGCAAAATGGAAATAACAATTCCGCCACTGTTACCCAGAATGGAAACGAAAACTTTGCGGATATTGATCAGATTGGAAATAACAATTCAATTAGCCTGACGCAAAATGGAACTTACAGTTCAGCAACCATACTTCAGCAGTAAACGCCTGAAATTTGTAGAGCAAAGCCGGAGTAATTTACTCCGGTTTTTTTATGTTTGGATTTATTTGTAATTTCAGAACAAGGGTTGTCTATGGGAAAATAGGGGACAGACCACGGTTTATTCCAATTTTTCAGATTCAATACCCGCTATCCTCGTCCGTCCAGATTGATCTGGTCAAACTATGCGACCAAGTGTGGCCTCAACTTGCAAAACCGTGGTCTTTTAGAGGCATGAAATAGACTTAGACTGGAATAATCTCACACACTAAGCTACACTATTATGTGTGTGGTATAGGAGGCTGAAATGGCTACCAACTTAGCGTTAGATGACAAGCTCATTCAGGAAGCCCAAGAGATAGGCAAACAAAAGACAAAAAAAGCGGTAGTAACCGAAGCTTTACAGGAGTATATCCAGCGAAGAAAACAGTTGAAAATAT
>CAZUAW010000172.1:0-5231 GCA_964618535.1 uncultured Thiotrichales bacterium | reverse complement strand
TAAAACAACAGTTCAGCTATTGTTCATAGACACCGGCGTAATCTGTCCATAAGCCTGAAGTACAGCTTCAAGCGAATCAAAAAAATAGAGGACTAGAACCATGAAACGCAAAATTATTACAGCTGCAGTGATCGCTGCAGCATTTACAACAACAGTCGCTACCGGCGCGCATAAATATTCAACCAATCGTGGGTTTACAGATAGTGCTCGAGTCACTCAGGTTGAGCCAATTTACCGTACTGTTACAACGTCTCGTCCAGTTCGAGAATGTAATCAGCACGAAGTTTATCGCCCTGTACATTATGATGAGGATCGTAATTATGGAGGTCATCATGATTCAACGCTTGGGTTAATAGTCGGCGGTGTTTTAGGCGGTGCGTTAGGACATAATATTAGTCGCAACCATCGGGACACTGCAAAAGTCGTTGGCGCGGTTGTCGGTTCAGCCATCGGCCATGAAGTTGCCAGCAAGCACAAATCAAAACGCCAGACTCGCCATTACAATAACGGCCGTCATTACGATAAAGGACCGCGTTGGGAAGAGCGTTGCCACACGGTCAATGAGCGTGTTTCGGAAGAAAAACACGATGGATATCGCGTCACCTATCGTTATCAAGACCAGACGTTTACTACGCGAATGGATCGTGATCCCGGTCGCCAGTTAAAGGTCAGAGTTAAAGTCACACCGGTTTATTAGCCGACGATGAACGATGTCTTAACTGATCTATTAGTGAATGAACCATACCCTGAAATTTTAAGTTAAACTTTACGCATGAAACTACGTACTTTTCTATTACTCAGTATTCTGGCAGTCAGCGCCTCTCGGGCGGTTGCTGATGACGAGAATTGCGACTCAAAAATCAGTCGCAATGACGCTGCCAAGATTGCACGCGATCATATTGCCGGGAAGTTGCTTGATATTCGCCCCCAGGGGCGAGATGAAGATGCGGGTTATCGCGTAAAAATGTTGCGCCAGGGTAGGGTTGAGGTTTTTAGGATTGATGCCATCACCGGAAAAGTTGAAGACTGATGCGTGCTTTAATTATTGAAGATGAGCAGCAGTTGCAAATGCAATTGCGAGAAGCGCTGGAAGCAGAAGGTTATGTGGTGGACACCGCAGCTGATGGTGAAGAAGGCGAATGGATGGCCTGTGAATTTGCGCTGGACATTGCGATTGTCGATTTGGGTCTGCCAGGGAAAAGTGGCCTTGAAGTGATCAAAGCGCTACGTGAAAAGAATTGTGATTATCCGGTTTTGATTCTCACCGCTCGTGATCGCTGGCAGGATAAAGTGACTGGTCTGGAATCTGGCGCAGATGACTATCTTGCCAAACCTTTTCACATGGAAGAGTTGCTGGCACGGGTGCGGGCATTGATTCGTCGCAGTGGTCGTTGGAGCCAGACGGATATCGAAAGTGGCCCCGTGAGTCTCAATGTGACTGAACAGAGTGTTGCGCTGAATGGCGAGCCGGTGATTTTTACCGCTTACGAATACCGCCTGCTGGAATACCTCATTCTGCATGCGGGCGAAGTGTTGTCGAAGACCGTTTTAACCGCTCATATTTATGCCGAAGATGATGAGCGTGACAGCAATGTCATCGAAGTTTTTATTCGCCGAGTACGTAAAAAACTCGATCCAGAGGGCGACCTCAATCCCATCGAAACGATGCGCGGGCGTGGATATCGCTGGCGACTTCCGAGACCTGAAAACTCAGGTACGGCGTGAATTCTCTACGTCTGCGCTTGCTCGTTAGCGCGGGCGCGGCGCTACTGATCTTTATTGTTCTAACTGGTTTCGCGCTCAATAGAGCGCTCGAAAGCTATGCCGAGCAAGCGGAAAATGATCGCTTGCAAGGGCTTGTTTTCAGTATGTTGGGTGCGGTTGAAATTACCCGCGAAGGCGTCGCAAATTACTCGCTTGAACGTGTTCCAGAGCCACGCCTGGCGCAGTCAGAATCAGGACTTTCGGTGGTTATTTATGATCAGCAAGGTGCTCCTGTCTGGCAGTCACAATCATTGTTAGAGCAGGCACAAGACATTGCGCCGGTGGCGGTGAATGAGTGGCTGTTTTCCAGCAGTGATATCGGTGGATCAAAAGTGAGTTACGGGTTTGAATGGGTTGTAGAAGGCGATGATGTGCGTCGCTACACATTGCAGGCGGTTGATATTGATAGCCCGTTGCGTACTCAGCGCAATCAGTTTGCACGGAATCTTTGGTGGTGGCTGCTTGGAATATCGCTCATGTTGCTGTTGATATTTCTCGGCTTGCTCAGTTGGGGATTAAAGCCCTTGCGGCGAATTCGTAGTGAGCTGGATGCTATCCGCAATGGAGAAAAAACCCAATTATCCGAGAATGCGCCCGCTGAAATTCTGCCGCTCACCCAAAGTGTCAATGCGCTGTTAGATCACGAAAAAAATCAGCGCGAGCGTTTCCATAATGCGACGGCCGATCTGGCGCACAGCCTTAAAACGCCACTGGCGGTGCTGCGTAATCAATCGTCCATCAGCAACGAAGCTACGGAACAACTGGATTCGATGAATCAAATAATCAGCTATCAGTTGCAACGCGCTTCAACCTCGAAATTAAAGCCATTAACAAAGCCTTTGTTGGTCAAGCCGGTCGCCGCACGTATTATCCGCGCATTGAAAAAAGTCTATGCGGATAAGCAGATTAATTTCCAAAATCACTTGCCTGTAGATTTTAAATTGCGCTTTGAGGAAAATGATTTACTGGAGATGCTGGGTAATTTACTCGAGAACGCAGCAAAATATGGTCAGAGCCTGGTGACCATCACGGGTGAAAAAAATAACGTCATCATAGAAGATGATGGCCCCGGGTTTCCTGAAAATGCGCAGGCTGTATTGGATAGAGGTATCCGTGCGGATACCCGCCAGCCAGGTCAAGGGATTGGCCTCAGCGTGGCCTATGACATCATAAAACTCTATTCAGGAGAGTTATCCATTCAGCGACGAAGTGGCAAAGGTGCACGGTTAGTTATATCCTTTAAAGAATAAATCTGAGCAGTTCCTCTGTTTAGAAGCGTAATTACCACAAGAATCTAAGGAGCATCACAATGAATACAGTCCCCCCAACCGCCGCAATTAATTGGTTCAAAAAAGGCTGGCAAGTTTTTTCCAGTGACATGATCACCTGGCTGCTAATAGCCGTGCTGTTTGCGGTGATCATGTTTGTGTTAATGATTATTCCGGCTATTGGCCCCATTATCTGGTATTTAATTGCGCCCGCTTTGATGGGTGGTTTGATGTTAGCGGCTAAAGAGACGCTGAGTGAAGATGGTCGGCCAGAAGTGGAGCATCTTTTTGCAGGACTCACCAATGAAAAAACGCGTACGCCGATGTTAATCCTTGGTGCCATTCTTCTTGGTGCGAGTATTGTTATCGGTATTCTGGGTATCGGCGCTGTGGGTTCGCTGGCTGCTGTTGCAAATGGCGGTGGTGGTGCTTTGGGAGGCCTGGGTTTTGGTGCGGGTCTGCTCATGCTGATCGTCAGTATTTTAATCGGCGCAGCGTATTTCTTCGCGCCTGCACAAGTGATGTTTGGTGACACAGCGCCGGTAGATGCTATTAAAAACAGCTTTAGCGCATCGCTCAAAAACATTCCTGCTATGGCTTTGTTTGGTGTTATCTACATCGTGCTGTCTGTGATTGCCGCCATCCCTCTTGGGTTAGGTTTTCTGGTACTGATTCCAGTCTTGGTTGGTGCTTTATACGCCGCATACGTAGATGTTTTCTAGTGCCACTATTTAGACTCTAGGGCATATCTCGCTCTACTATTCGTTACAACGCTTGGGTTGATTCAGGTTAATATTGCGAGGTGAATATTAATCTGAAAAGTGTTGCTCTGTGCGTGCTGGTGATAGTGGTTTCCGGCTGTAGCCATCAACCGGCGCTACGCTCTGATATCGTGCTGACACCTCAACCCCAAGCTTGGGTAAGTGGTCTGGGTTCTGAGATGCTCCCCGCATTGGTCGTTGAAGCTTTGGCGAATAACCATTCAATCAAGGCATCGTTGGCGCGCGTGAAGATTGCCCGAGAGCAAAGTCAGATCGCCGGTGCCGCTTTACTACCGAATGTGAGCGTCGGGTTTGGTGCCAACCGGACACGCTCCAACAGTTTTAATACCTTCAATGCTTCTCAAATTCGCAATCAGTATGGCCTCAATAGTGATATTCGCTGGGAAGCGGATATTTGGGGGCGGGTCAGAGCGCGGGAATCTGCTGTGGTTTCAGATGCTCGGGCTGTGCAGGCAGACTTTGCCGGCGCTCAATTATTACTCGCTTCAGAAGTCGCCAAGAATTGGTTCGCTGCAACAGAATCAGCCTTGCAGGTCGAGCTTGCGGGGCGGCAGCTAAAGAATTTTACTGACACCTTAAAAATAATTACTCGTCGCTACAAAGCGGGGGTAGGTGAAGCGCTCGATGTAAGGCTGGCGCGCGAAAATTTAGCCTCAGCCAGTGCGGCTTTCGCGCTGCGTCAACAGCGTCTGGATGCCTCTAAGCGCACACTGGAATCGTTGCTGGGTCGATATTCAGAGGCGGCGGTCGAGTTGCCGTCGCAGTTGCCGGAATTAAGTCAATCAATCCTAAATAATTTGCCTGCCGAGCAAGTTCATCGCCGTCCCGATTTGAACGCTGCGAGGCAGCGATTGTTTGCTGCATTGAGTCGAGAAACAGAGGCAAAGAAAAATCTATTACCAGGATTACTACTAACCGGTAATGGGGGAACAGCGAGCAACGAATTAAAAAATTTACTCGATCTGGATTTTTTAATCTGGTCAATTGCGGCCAATTTAACCCAGCCCATTTTTGCTGGTGGCAGGCTAAAAGCAGAAAGGCGTCAAGCAGTTGCGCGACAGGATGAAGCACTGGCAAATTATGCAACCGCAGTTTTACGTGCTTTTCAGGAAGTAGAAACCAGGTTGGCGGCTGAACCTCTTTTGCTTAAAAGAACCACGTATCTACAAGAATCTGTTGAGCAATTACAAGCGGCAACTCGGCTGGCTTTGTCACGTTACAGTGCCGGTCTTGCAACAATTACAACTTTGCTGGATACGCAACGTCGCGCATTTAATGCTGAAAGTAATTTGCTCGAAAGTCGGCTAAATTTGCTGCGCAACCGTATTGATCTGCATCTTGCTCTGGGCGGTGATTTCAAGCACTAGCCCGGATATTGCATGAATTACACGAGTTCTCGCTTGTCTATTGATTCCAC
>CAZUAW010000171.1:0-5238 GCA_964618535.1 uncultured Thiotrichales bacterium | reverse complement strand
TTTTCTGGAGATACAATTGATATTCAATCAACAGGAGTTGATCCAGATGGAGGCGTAGTGACTTATAGCTGGTCAGCAAATGTCGGTGCGCCAAGTTTGTTTGACCCAGCAAGCCCAAACGCTATTGCCTCAACCAGTGGTCAAGATTACAAATTTCTAGCGCCGGTGGTAACCCAACCTATGCAGCTACAATTGACAGTCTTGGTCACTGATGACGAATCAGGAGGAGATCAGGGAACAGTTGACAAGACGGTGATTGTGACAGTACGCCCTAAAGTAATCCCAGTGGCTGTCCCCCAATTCAAGAGTGGAACTGGTAGCGTCATTAATATCCCGATCTTTTTTGATCCTGCCGGAGATACTGTCAAAATTGATGGTTTATTATCTAGCGATCCTGATGGTGGAGACATCGTAGCCTATGAGTGGACACCAGTAGGATCAGCGCCGGCGTTGGGGGACGTAGCAGATGGCGATCCCCAAGATGTGACTATCCCTGCAATTACGGACTCCACGGCGATTAGCTATGACCTTGAAGTCACGGATAATGAGGGGGCTAAGTCCGGCAAAGTGAGAAGTACTTTGCTTTTGGAGCCTTTTCGTCAGCCTGTTATTACTGTTAATGGGCCAAAGAATTTCACAATTTTCAGTGATCAAACGGCCAATATGGTGCTAAATAGTATCGTTGATCCAGATCCAGATGGTGGCTCAGTCACCGTGAATCCTTGGGTTCAATCGGGAGCCGCTGGAGGGACACTAAACCAAACTAACAGAGAGTCCGTGGTGTTTACGCCTCCAAATCCGCTTGGTCTTGGATCAACCGAAAATTCAAAGGTATTTACGTTTACTGTGGATGCGACAGATGATGATAAAAAACAAGATGGTACAACATCAGTTTCAAACTCAACTTCCGAAAAGGTTGTCTTTACCGTGACAGTTTTGGACAGAGGACGGCAACCAACCGCCAACTTCGAGGTGACTCTACCTTCGGCAGATGCGAACGGAGCCTATCTCGAAGACAGAGTGCTCCGTCTCGAAGCCGACCTCGGTATCGCACCTGCAGGAGACACTGCGCCAAACACGGTGACTAACGGATCAAAGTCAAACCATCCTGCTGCTTGTAATGGTCAGCCTAGCGGTGGCATTAGCAGTTTCGTTTGGGATACAGTTTCAGGTGCTTCTGTGACACCAATTTTGCCAGCTGATTTCGGCATTGTGGATTCCAATGGCTCCCAGTTCTGGTTTAAAGCTCGGGTACCAAGCCCCAGTGCAGACGTTTCTGTGAAACTAACGGTGACTGATTGTCAAGGTCAGGTCGCATCAAAAACCATCCCGATTACGATCATTGATGATGGCAACAATGAAGCACCGGTAGCTGAAGCTGGTAACGATATTTCTGTAGTTCCGGGTGCAACCATTACACTCAATGGTGCAAATTCTACTGATCCCGATGGAAATGCGGATATCGATACCTATAAGTGGGAGCAAATATCAGGTCCCGACGTCGGAATTGCTAATTCGGATCAGTCCGTAGCCACCGCAACAGCACCGAATCAGGATGCTACGCTGATATTCAAATTAACGCTGACGGACAAATCGGGTAAAATCGACACGGATGAGTTGATCGTTAATGTTTCTGAGACGAATGTTCCACCTACAGCCGTTGCGACCGCAACACCTACGCTTGCTGTTTTTGGACAGACGGTAAATCTGGTTGGTGAGGACTCAACGGATCCTGAAGGTAACCTGACAGGCTATCAATGGACGACCCAAACAGCAGGGATTACGATTGCTGGATTTTCAAGCGAAAATACAACTGCAGTCATGCCCGCAAGTGGGCAACAGGGGGTGGAATTTCAGCTAGAGGTTACTGATGATCAAGGTGCAAAAAGTACAGCTCGAACGATTGTCAATGTGGGTTCTGGTATTCCGCCTACGGTCAATGCCGGTGGAGATAAAACCGTAAAAGAAGGGGAACTGGTGACGCTCAGAGGCTCCGCTGAAGATCCGGATGGTGCTGACTCAGCCATTAATTATCAATGGAGATTAGCGGGAGGATTGAATGTCACGCTGGATAATCCAGCAGTCGCTGAACCTCAGTTCCTCGCGCCTTTTGTATTGCAGACCAAGTCAGCAACCTTTGAGCTGGTGGTGACCGATGAATCTGGATTCAAGGCCGTTGATTCGGTAACGATTACGATTGAAGATAACGGCATTACCGGTTTTAACGATGGATTTGTTACTCGCAACCCTATCGTTGAAGAAAATGTTACTGGTGGTGGAAATCCGATCGGTTTTAAAGTGACCGGTGGTGAGTTGGTGTTTTTGCGACCAGTACCTGTTGAAGATTTTGCTAGCACCGAAGGAAAGCCATCATCGCTGCCGTTTGGAGTGTGGGAGTACAAAGTTAAAGGTACCAACCCCACCCTGGAAATTCAGTTTGGTGGCGGCGCGGGGAACGGTACCCGCTGGTTTAATTTCAACGATAACCGGTGGTCAGAGTTTAAAGACGAAGATGGTGGTGTCGCTACATTTGACGATCGACGCGATATTGTTACTCTTCAACTCAGAGATGGCGCTAGCACTGATCAAGGTGGTACAACAACGGATGGTTTTGTAACGGGTACTGGCGGTCTTGGTAGTACCACTGGAACCACGACGCAAACAGTGGGAGGCCGTAGTCAACTAGGTGGCGGCGGAAGTCTGGGGCTGCCATTGCTCCTGACCATGATGCTAGGCCTGAGACGCCGCTATCGCTCACAACTCAGCCGATAAACCGCGTTGCATGAGCTCCTGCAAATCATCAGATCTTGTAGGAGCTCAGCTTGCTGAGCGAACAGGATTAACCATTTGATTTTCTGAGTTCGAGGCGGTCGAGGTTCGCCCAGCAAGCTGGGCTCTTACAGGTGCCGTGTAGGTTGAATCTTTAGCCAGCGATAACAAGCGGTGTAATAGCGGTTTTATGAGCTATCTTCCAATCTTCTGATCTGCGGGTTAGTCCTTGAGCAACAATTCCAACAACGCATTTTGAGCATGTAGCCGGTTTCCGGCTTCATCCCAGACAACGCTCTGAGCACTTTCAAGGACTTCGGTAGAAACTTCCTCATCTCGATGCGCCGGCAGACAGTGCATAAATAACGCATCGCTATTAGCTTCCTGCATGACGGTGTTGTTCACCTGATAATCCGCAAACGCTACTTCTCTGGCTTTTTGTTCTTCTTCCTGTCCCATGCTCGCCCACACATCGGTGACGATCAGATCAGCGTTGTGTGCCGCTTCACGTGGGTCACGGATGATTTCAGCACGATTTCCGGCTGATTCTAGAATTTCATCTTCTGGGTCATAGCCTTTCGGGCAGGCGATTTTCAGGTTAAATCCAAACTGTATCGCTGCGTTGATGTACGAATGGCACATGTTGTTGCCATCGCCAACCCAGACGACTGTTTTATCTTTAATACTGCCACGGTATTCAAAGTAGGTGAGCATGTCAGCGAGTAACTGGCAAGGGTGGAAACGATCGGTCAGACCGTTGATGACCGGAACCTGGGAATAGTCAGCAAAGGTTTTGAGGACTTCTTCATCAAATGTTCGAATCACAATGCCATCCACCATCCGAGAGAGTACGCGGGCGGCATCTTCTATTGGTTCGCCACGACCAAGCTGGGTATCTCGGGGTGACAGAAATAATGCTGATCCCCCCAATTGAGCCATGCCTGCTTCAAATGAGACGCGGGTGCGGGTTGATGATTTATCAAAAATCATTGCCAGCGTTTTGCCTGCTAACGGAGTGGATCTCTGGCCAGATTTTCGCTCGGCCTTCATCTCAATGGCGCGATCAATCAGCTGATGCAGTTGCTCGCTGGACAAATCGAGAAGATTTAGAAAATGTTGAGTTCTAAAGGGTTGAACGCTCATAATAATTCCTTAAAGAAATGCTTTAACCAGACGCGACACCTTGTCGATAATTTCATCTGTCTGTTCTTCCGTGATAATCAGTGGTGGTAATAACCGAATGACATTGGCCGCAGTGACATTGATCAATAGCCGCTCTTGCTGCAAGGCTTGTTTCACCAGTTCTGCACAAGGCTTTTCCAGCTCAATGCCAATCATCAGTCCTTTTCCGCGGATATTTTTGACACCGGCGAGATCGCCCAAAGCGTCTTTAAATCCGTCCACCAAGCGTTGCCCCTGTTTGGCCGCATTGTCGGCAAGCTTCTGTTGCTCAACAATCTCCAGCACAGTGCCGGCGACCCGACTACCGAGAGGGTTGCCACCAAAGGTGGAGCCGTGATTGCCAGGGCCGAATAAGTCCGCTGCTTTGCCATTTGCGACACATGCGCCAATGGGAAAACCGCTGCCGAGTCCTTTGGCAAGATTCATCACATCGGGAGTGAGATTGTGATGCTGGAAAGCAAACCATTTTCCGGTTCTGCCGACACCTGTTTGCACTTCATCAAGCATCATCAAATAATCGTTTTGATCGCAGAGGGCGCGAATATTCGGTAAAAAATCATCATCAGGAATGTTAACGCCACCTTCACCTTGGACAGGCTCTATCAGGATCGCAGCAATATCAGGATTGTTCTTTGCGGCAGCTTGGATGGCATTAAAATCGTTATATGGCACCCGAATAAAGCCTTCAACCAACGGTGCAAAACCTGCCTGGATTTTCTCATTCCCGGTTGCAGAAAGTGCCGCCAGCGTGCGTCCGTGAAAAGAACCTTCACAAACGATAATTTTAGGCACGTCATAACCGAGATTATGACCATGCAATCGAGCCAGCTTAATTGCAGCCTCGTTGGCTTCGGCACCAGAGTTGCAAAAGAAAACCCGTTCCATCGTTGCCAGTGCAGTCAGCCTTGCAGCCAACTTTTCCTGTTCCTCAATGTGGTAGAGGTTGGAGACGTGGATAAGTTTTTTAGCCTGATCAGCAATCGCCTCGGCAATTGCAGGGTGAGCATGACCAAGGCTACAAACCGCCACACCGGCGACCGCATCAAGATAGCGAGTCTCGTCTTGACCCCAAAGCCAGGCACCTTCGCCGTGAGTAAAACTGACCGGCAAAGGAGCATAAGTACGCATTAATGAATTCGTCATAACCCTGAAAGCAAAAAGCGGCAACCAAGGTCGCCGCGTAAAAGAACTACGATACTACAAGATCAAAGGCTTTAAAATCAAGAGAGACAAGTACCGTTCGCTTAGCAAGCTAGACTCCTGACAAGATTAGCACTATCAAAATAC
>CAZUAW010000170.1:0-5276 GCA_964618535.1 uncultured Thiotrichales bacterium | reverse complement strand
TAAGCTCATCACCTTTCTCAGCAATTTTCCACGGCGCGACGAGGATGAGTTTGGAGATTTTTCTTTTCGAATCTCCCAGCCATCGAACCAGGAACGCGGTGCCGCCACTGTGCCCAACTAATATCGTATTTTCATCTATTTTATTTTTCTCAAATGCTGCCTTTAGATTCTCATAGTTTGGATACCATGCCTCGGGCAACGACGCTGTTTCTGATGGTATGCCAGCGGCAGTGAGTTTTTGATTAAAGCTAGGGATCCAGTGTTTATCGTAAGTGCGCGTTTCTGGATTGCTTGAAATTTCAACGCTCGCGGGAAAGCCGGGGGTTACGATGCAGTTTTTAGTGTTGTGATTACTCATTTTCAGCTCCTGAGTTTAATGGCTGCGCTGTTAGTGTTTGATAAAAACAGCACAGCCATAACTTTTTTTGCAGACTTTTTAAGTGAGGCCTTTAGCCGTCCAGCCGCCATCGACAAAGATGTCCTGCCCGGTTACATACGAAGAGGCGCCTGACGCTAAATAGATGGTGGCGCCAACCATGTCCTCAGGCTCACCCCAGCGCGGAACGATCATGTGACGTAGGCGTGAGTTATACATTTCGGGATCGGATTGGCTGCCTGCAGTCATTGCTGTTTTGATGTAGCCCGGCGCAACGTTATTGACCCGAATATTGTCTTTGATCATATCCATTGCTAACCCCTTCGTCATCATGCGCATACCACCTTTGGCAGCGACATACCCCGGGTTACCTGGGAAACCCACTATGCTGTTGATGCTGGTGAGATTAATGATGGAACCACCGCCAGAGCTTGCCATGTATTTGCCTGCCGTCATGCTGAGGGCGTAAGCGGCACGCAGGTCAATCTTCATGGTAAGGTCGTAGTTTGCTAACCGCTCTTCCAGGGTATCGGTGTCCTTCAGGGGGAAGGTGACGCCCGCAGCATTTACAAGGATATCGATACGGCCATACTTGTCGTTGACCTGTTTGCATACTTCTTGAATCTTATCTGTCTGACCAAGGTCGAGCTGATAAAACTCCGCTTTCCCACCCGCATCATTTATCGCAGAGGCAGTGGCTGCTCCACCAGCCTCATCCAGATCTACTACCATTACAGTAGCACCTGCCTGGGCCAGACCCTTGGCGATTGCCTCACCCATGCCTGCGGCGGCTCCAGTCACGATCGCGACACGATCAGACACAGAAAAAAGTTTTTCTACATACGTACTCATTACACTGACTCCTCAAATAACAAAACAAATTTAACTTGCTAATATGGTATTAATACAAAAACTTATCGTCGGCTACCATATATAGTACAAAACGCCAAATTGCTGTACTGGCCTTCGAATTTATAAACACTCACCAGGTTGTGCGCCCGCCATCGACGGGAATCACTGCCCCGTTAAGATAGGCAGAAGCCTGACTTAGCATAAAAATTAATACCCCTTGATACTCATCGGCACTCGCCATTCTTCCCATTGGGATTCGGGCGTGTAGTTCCGCCAGAAAAGCACTATCCTGATTGTTCTCAATGCCGCCAGGACAAAGGGCGTTACAACGCACATTTTTATCCGCCCAGTAGGTCGCTAAATAGCGCGTTAATCCTAACAACGCTGTCTTGACGACGGAATAAGTCACCGGCTTAACTGCCTGTTTCTCGGCAGGCAAACCTTGCTTCAGGTAAAGACGTTGATCAGGCGCGATGAGACCCAAGTCAGAGGAAATATTGACGATACTGCCGCCTGCCGGATTTTCTGCAATGGCACTTCCATAATGCTTGGCGCATAAAAATGCGCCCGTTAAACCGACAGCAATATCCTGTTGCCAGATTTCAAGCGGGAAATTTTCTAGCCGGGAGAAATTCTTGCCGCCGTCGCCTTCAACTTTTGGATTGTTAGCCGCATTATTAATCAAGCCACTAATGGTTCCAAATTTTTGTTTTAAAAGCGCGCAGTTTTCTGCGATGCTCTCTTCTTTTGTGATATCAACCACCATTCCTGTGGCGGGGACGTTGTATTTTTCCTCTAGTTCTCGTGCGAATGCGTCGATGTTGTTCTGGTTTAAATCCAGTAAAATCGGAATTCCGCCATACGCAGCGACTGCTTCCGCATGTTTGCGTCCTAATAATCCGGTTGCGCCCGTGATAACCACGACTTGTTTATCCATTCTAAACAGTCGGTCTAATTTATCGATTGTCATTTAAAACACACCTACTGTTTGGCCACCATCAACGATGAGTACAGCTCCGGTTATAAAGGATGCTCGGTCTGAGCATAAAAATATGGCTGAGTCTGCTATTTCTTCTACGCTACCAAAACGTTTCATTGGCACGGTAGATTCAACAATGGTTTTGACGCGCGCTGCATCCTGTTTTATTTTTTCATCCCAAGAGCCACCGGGGAAAAAAATATTGCCAGGCGCTATGATATTGACCCGCACATCCGGCGCCAGCTTTTTCGATATGTTTTTGGCCAGTGCGAATAAGGCGGCCTTTGCGGTTGAGTAGTCCACCGGTGCGCCAATGGCTTCCAGGCCGGCTATCGATGAAATAAAAAGCAAACAGCCTTTTGATTGCTGTAACAAGGGAAGAAAAGTACGGGCAGTCAGTAAGGCCGACTCAAAGTTAGTGTTCCATGTGTTTTGCCATTGCACGTCATCCGGTAAGGGGTCAGTAACACTGCGGCCATCACCAATATTCGCGACTACGATGTCCACGCCTTGCCAGCTCTTTTTAACAGCACGTTGCAATTCCGCTAATGCGCTTGCATCGGTGCAATCACATTTTTGCGCTTTGACTTTGTCTGCTCCGAAGAGTTTTTGAAGCTCATCTTCTGTGTTATATAATTGTTCAGAGCCTCTCGAAATTAATTGTACTTGCGCTTTCTCTTGCAGAAATTGACGAGCAATAGCTGCACCGATCCCTCTCGAGGCTCCGGTAACGATCACGCGCTTTCCAGTCAGCCCTAACTCCATAGTGAGCACCGAAGGTAAAGGGGGGAGGTCACATAACCACGAGCAGTCATTACTTCAGCTCGCATTTTCCAAACCTTCGAGATAGGGCATAACCCATTTCATTTGATCTTTAAAAACGGCGACGCCTTCATCGTCTCTATACGCTTGCATCAGAAAAGGGCCGGCGTAATTGAATGACTTTAGTTTGTCAAAAAAAAGGTCAAAATCGGCGGCACCTGTACCTAACGGAACTGATGCGCCGTCAAGCACTCTATCTTTGATATGAATGTCTGTGATACGGTCGCCATAAGCCTCAAGCTCTTCGACGGGGTCATAGCCCAAAGCGGCACTATTGCCGATGTCGTAGTTGACGGTCACTCGGGCAGAGTCAAAGCGATCAAGTAATTCATGAAAAGGTTCAGGGGCGAGGTCTGCTTCCAGCGACAGGTTAACATTTTTGCGCTCAACGAGATCCTGCAGTGAGTTAAATCTTCGGACTAATCTGTCCATTGACTTCCTGCCAGTCAAAGTAGACTGATCGACACATGGAATGACAATATCGGTGGCCCCTAACTCAGCCGTTGCATGAATGAGTCGACGCAATACGTCCATGCTTTTTTCTGCCACCTGCTGATTGTCAGAATGCAAAGGTGCTTCCATCAAATAATCAGCACAAACCGTTTGGACGGCAACACCTGTACGTTCGCTTAACGATAATATTTCATCAATCCCGCCATCACACAGTAACGGGTTTTCCTCTGCATCATTAAAATCCAGGATAAATTCAATGCAATCCAAGCCTAATTGTTTTGCAATCGGAAACTCCTCCCGCCAGTAGTCAACCGGGTGTGCCTGATAACGCCCTTTATATTTTGGCAGCAAACGCCCCTGAATAACGCCGATCAAATTTTTCATTTTATTGGTATCTGGTTTGTTTAATACGCTAAGAAAAATGCGCACGCAATTTTTCAGCAATGGGGATTTCAGCAGGGATTATTCTTTTTACGCCATCGCCCATTGCCATTTCAATTTTACGCACGCCCCCAATCAGAATTCGAAGGCTTGTTGGTTCCATGGAGGCCGTTTGATCGGAGCCGTACATGGTTCTATCAAGCGTAATATGCCGCTCCAGAGAGGTGATCGAAAGTGCCGCGGCTGCGCTAGATACAGACTTGCCAACTTCGTGGCCGCTATAACCCACATCGCACTTGAATGTCTCGCGCAGGGTGTTGATCACATTTAAGTTTGCATCCTCAGTTTTCATCGGGTAAGTCGAGACAGTGTGCATTAGCTCAAAAGGGCAATCGGCATCCCTGAATATATCAACGGCTTTTTGGATATCATCATAAGTAGACATGCCTGTAGAGACGAAAGTACGCTTGCCTTCTTCGGCAATCATTTTTAGCAAATCAGCATATACAACCATCGCCGATGCAACTTTGTTATATTTACAATCAAACTGTCGCAAAAATTTTTGACTGTTTATGTCCCAGGCTGACGCAAACCAATCTATGCCTTTCTCCTTACAGTAACGATCGATTTCGCTATATTCATCATGATCAAACTCAAGGCCTTGTTTCTGATCTCGCTGGGTTGTGCCCCATTGGCTTTCTCTAGGTTCGGCTAAAAATTCTTGTGTGTAGACCAGGTCAATATCACGTTTCTGAAATTTAACGGCATCACATCCTGTCTTGACTGCAACATCAATTAACTCTTTGCAGATTTCCATACTGCCGTTATGATTAATACCAACCTCAGCTATAATTGTAATGCTCATAAGTTATTCTCCTCTCTTCGAGTATAAAGTATCTAAAAAATCAAGTCCCATGACGTCTTCAAGGAGTTCTCTTACTACTCCTGCTCCACCCTTGGTTTTTAGCGTTATATTAGCAACCTGTTTAATTTTGTTGTGGCTGTCGCCAGGGCAGGCAGTATAACCACACAGACTCATCGCGTGGTAATCGTTCAAATCATTACCAACGTACAATATTTTTTCCAGGCTAAATTTCTCTTTCTTGGCCAGTGCTTTCAAAGCGGTTACTTTATTCGCGACGCCCTGGATCACCGTAACCTTAAGTTTTTTACCTCTCGCGGTAACAACACTGTTTTCTTCTGTGGAAAGGATGTAGACAGGCTTTGCCATCTTATTTAAAACGTCAAAAGCCAGGCCATCGCCACGGCTGCAATACACAAACTCTTTGCCGCTCTGGTCAACCAGGACGCGGTTATCCGTTAACACTCCGTCAAAATCAAAAACCAGAGCATCCAGCTCCTCCAATTCAATTAGTTTTGTAGGCATTTATTTCCTCGATGTAATGACAACTA
>CAZUAW010000169.1:0-5289 GCA_964618535.1 uncultured Thiotrichales bacterium | reverse complement strand
GAAAAGAACTACAAGGTACTTATCGCTCATAACATTCATTCAGCAACAAAACTAATATCAGGCGGCTCCCTCGACTACGCCGTACTCGATTTATCGCTGAACAATGAATCTGGTCTAAATCTAATCACACCGATCAAAGAGGAAAACATTGATACCCGAATTGTCATATTAACGGGTTACGCTAGCATCGCCACGGCAATTGAAGCCATCAAGCTAGGCGCTACGCATTACCTTACCAAGCCCGCCACTGCTGAAGATATTGTCAATGCGCTCAATAAGCTGGAAGGCGATGCTGAAACCACCATTGGAAAAAATCCACCCTCAATAAAACGTCTGGAATGGGATCATCTACAGAAGGTTTTATTAGAAAATGACGGCAATATTTCTGCCACTGCAAGAGCGCTAAACATGCACCGCAGAACCTTACAGCGGAAGCTATCTAAGCGACCGGTAAAGAAGTAATTTTCACTGGTTGTGGAAGAAAGATACAACGAATACCCCCTTCCACTCAAAAAACGATTTAGTGAAATATCAAAACAAAATTAACCGGAATTGATCTTGCAATACTGGGCAGTTTTGCAACCGCCATCAGTTTATCAACGCCCTCATTCAAACCAAAGTCTGCGACATTGAGTATTACGGGCTTTAAGCTGCTGACCAGTAGTTTTTTTCCAACGCGTGAAACGACTGCTTCAATTTTCATTGCTACTTCTTTTCCATGCAACGCCAGTTTCGCATCGACAGCTACCGTTTTAATCTCACCGGCAGGGAAATCACTACCTACATTAGCCGTTAATACAGCCGTAGGGAATTTACTCACCTCAAACAACATGGTTTGCATTCTTTCATTTCGTACTGCTATTTTAGTTTCAACACTAACCAATTTAATATTGATCGCTAATGCACCATCCTCACTGAGAGATCCTGAGATGTCTTTAAAGGTGTGCACCTCGGCAACTTTACCTTTTTTAATTGAAGTAAAACTGAGCAACGATTGTTTAGCATCCAGGTTCATGCCAGCAAGTACCGTTTGACAAGTAAAAAGCCCAACGAGCACGGCGGCAACAAGTATTATTTGTTTCTTTAGCATTTTCTTCTATCCTTTAGTAATTGAGTGGGTTCAGTGAGCAAACACCTCAGCACTGAATTTATTCCCTTTAAGCTAATATTTTCGCTTATTAAATAATTGCGCCGACCTATGCCGTATCAAGATCGCTTCAGCTTTGAACTGACACAGCTTACTCCTCGTTTGCATCGCTACGCTTACGTGTTGACTCGCAATAAAGCAGATAGTGATGATCTTGTTCAAGCGACGCTAGAACGCGCGCTTACCAAAAAGCACCAATGGAAAGCGGATACACAACTTGATCGATGGGCATTTACAATTGAGAGTTCAATCTGGAAAAATGAGTTACGAGCGCGGTCTTTCCGCCAAGGCAGCGGTGCCATTGATGCCGAAATTACTGAGGATCATTCCCCTCAATCCTCATTAGAAAGGACTTTTCTGCTCAATCAGGTGTTTAATCAAACGATGACCTTGCCTGAAAAGCATCGTGAATTGATACTATTGATTTATGTTGAGGGATTCAAATATCAGGAAGCCGCAAATATACTTGATATCCCTCTCGGCACCATTATGAGCCGATTGGCTCGTGCACGAATTAATTTGGCCAAAATGTTTAAAACTCAAGATCACCACAAATTGGAAAACTTTTAGATCAATGGAATACCGACATTTACAAGAAGCTATGTTACTGAAATTCGTCGATGGTCAGCTTTCGGGAAATGAACTTGCAAGAATTGAAGCGTTGATTAAAGTTGATCCAATCGCTGCAGATATCGTCCAACAACTGGAGCAAAGTAAACTCCCATTTCGCGAAGCGTTTGAACCTCTGTTAGAAAACATTGTAATGGGAGACGAGCTGAATAATTTATGCTTGGAGAAAAGTAGCCGTGAGAGAAAGTGGCTGCCTAAACTTGCTACATTGGCCGCGACATTACTGTTTGGCGTTTTCCTTGGCAGCGCATTACTTTCCGTTTTGAAAGAAAATCATGACGACTGGATGGTGCAAGTTGCGGATTACCAGCTACTCTACGTGCGCAATACAGTTCGCCACACTCAGCTAAATTCTGATGAAATAACTCAGCTCAATGAACGTCTCAATCTCGCACTGGGCGCTGAGATAATTATCCCCGACCTGTCCGCTCAAGAACTAACATTCAAACGCGGACAAATTCTTAGCGTCAATGGGCAACCGCTCATTCAACTGGTATACCTCCCTCGCCAGGGAGATCCCGTTGCGCTGTGTATTACGCGCAATCTCAAACCCGCTACAGAAATACAAACGCGACACGTCCGAGGCATGACATTGGCTCACTGGTCAAACAGTGACCAGGAATTTGTCATGGTTGGCAAATTAGATTCGGCTCAACTTAACCCGGATATTTCATGAATTACATGCGCCCTCGCTTGTCTATTGATTCCACAAGGAATTCTTTTCACTTGCCCGTAATCACCGATACGAGACGCGTAAAAACAATCCCTTGTGAAATCAATATCCTGCGCGATCATCACATGAATTCATGAAATATCCGGGTTAAAAAAATCGCTGAGAACGCAGCCAGCCGAATGAAGCAGCCCAGCTGATTCGATACAACTAACTTAGCCTCTCGATCATGAATCCTTAGCCGATAGCTTCACTGTGCAAGCTCTCTGGTGATTATGAAGATAATTATGGCGTCACTGTAACCGTGGATAGCTCGCTCAGTTGATCCATCGGGAATGATGAATAATTATATTGAATTAAACGATCCTTGACGCTGACGTAGAGGGTTGCATCCTTTGCGATCACATCAAAGCAGTTTACTTGAGGATGTTTATCTACCACGGTGAGTTTTTTGGCATCCGTTGTATCAAAAACCTTTAAGCCCGCGATTCCATCACAAACAAATAACCACTGACCATCTATGGCCAAACCACTGGGCGCTTGCATCGGATAGGTTTTAATTAATTTAGGTGCAGTTAAATCCGTCAAATCCAGAACATCCAATTGATTGATACCAGAGCGGCCACAGCTAGCAGCTGAATTTAGCGTGACGTAACCAATGCCGTTTTCTGCAACTACCGGATCACAGCTTCTTCCATGAGTGAATTCTGTAATATACTGAGGACTTCCAGGTGTAGTGTTATCCAGAATATGGACACCGGTTTCGCTGCCGATCAACACATAGTTTTGGTAGGGGAATATGGTTTCGATATCCCAATCCAGTGACACTTTTACCCAGGGGTTAGGAGATGCCGGTTCTTCAATATCATACAACTGCAAATCACGGCCTGAGATCGTGTACAAATAATTATCGATCAAAGCAAATCGTGAGCGTGAACCGGCAGTGCCATCGTTTGCAGATGCATTGCTGCTGTTGGTGCTACCACCTTCCCCTTCACAGGCACTCAGCAGGTAAATCAAAAACAAGCATAAGACCCCAGAGATAAATTTATTCATAACCAATTACCACGCCTCTATCCCGATCTAAATTTTTCAAATAAATAGTTTCGTCCTCTATCGCTTGATAAACGTCGTAGGGAAAAACATCAATTTGTCGGTTAATTTCCTGAATATTGTCTGGATCTCGAATATCCAGCACCACCAGATCAATAAAACTATCAGCATAAAGATACCCAGAACGAATATTCACATTGGTATTACCAGGAATTTTAATAAACGCTTCAGGTTTTGGATTTGCAGGATCTGCGTTATCAATAATATGCAGCCCCTTATTTTTCTCGTTGACAAACAAATGGTTAGCATAAAGATACAGATTGCCCATCGCGCTCATTGAACGCGGCGCTTCAACCGCCACAGATGAGCGAAGATCGTTATATGAAAGATAGACAGGCTGTTTGTCAGAATCACAGCAATGGTGATCAACGTAATGCGGCGCATAACTTCCTGCCAGCAAGATTACCCCAAAACTTGCCAGTAAACGTTGCCCCCATGCTGACGGCATAGATAGTGAACCGGCAGATTTCAGAATAAAAACAGCGGCGACACCGAAACCTAGTATTGCAGCAAAACCATCCAGCGGATCTTCAACCCCAAATAGCATTTCCGCCAGCAAAACAGTCGACAGCCAGATTAAGGGGTAACTCAATCTCAGCAGAATACCGCCATTTACAAACGCGGCAGAACCCAACGAAAATGAAAGCACAAAGATAAAAGAAGGAAAACTACCCAGCGTTGGATCATAGACCGCACCAGGAGCAACACGGAAAATCGCGTAATACAAGAAGCCGGTCAGCAACAAACCCACAGCCGCAATTAACAACCTCATGAACCCACCTCACCTACAAAAGACGAGCCAGAGTATCAATATAACTGATACTGAGAAGTGACTGTGATCACAGATAGAACGCTGATTTTGGCTTCCCGAGTCTTGATACATTTGCCCGAAACTACCAATTAAACTACTATTTGCATATACAAGTACTGAGCGAATACATGCAAGCTGTATCTATTAAATTACCCGACGAACTTCTGGGGCGCAGCACACGACTCGCTGAATCGCTTGAAATAACTCGTAGTGATCTGATTCGTCAGGCTCTGGAACATGAGATTATTCGTCAGGAAAAGAAGTTAATTCAGCAAAAGCTGCGTGAAGCTTCTAAAGTTTTAGCATCCTCAGAAATAGAAACCTGGGCAGAACTCGACACAGACCTTGGAATTGACGAGGAAGCACCCTGGTGGAAAACGCAATAAGCCAGCAACTCGATTATGGCGGAATCTACCTTGTGCGTTTTGATCCTGCAAAAGGCGCTGAAGTAGGTAAACAACGTCCCGCTATCGTATTGCAATCGTCCTCAATGCTAAAAGCTGGCGTACCCACTGTTTTGGTTTGCCCGCTAACCTCTCAAATGAGACCTGAGCTAGAGATCATTCGCGTAGAAATACCATCCAGAGACAGCTTAGCTCAATGCAGCTACGCGATGGTTGAACACATTCGGAGTATTTCAGTCCGACGAATTACCCATAGAAAGTTGGCCCAAATCAGTCAGACTGAACATAGCCAGCTGAGGGATAAAGTACTGATCGTTATGGGGTTTGACGTTTAACCTTATGAGGAAATAACGCCGTCAAGCTACGTCCTTTCACAGTGAACTCGCTACCAGAGCCATCATTGCGATAGGACTTAGTCATACTGTCTTGGTAAAGCCATGCAGATCATTAATATTCACGAAGCAAAAACCCATCTATCTCGAATTCTGGAAAAAGTAGGTGCAGGAGAAGAAAT
>CAZUAW010000168.1:0-5295 GCA_964618535.1 uncultured Thiotrichales bacterium | reverse complement strand
TGGGCATTGCCAGCAACCATGTGGGAACGTTGTTTTCCGTGCTGGGATGGGCGGGGTGACCATATTCACTGTTGACTCACGGCTTTGTGAATGAATTAACTGATTGTTAAGATGTGCAGGGTTGCGTGCAATGGCTGTGTTGAGTGGAATCCTCAAAAATGCAGAAAACTTGGAGATTTTGAGGATGTGGATATGATTATTCTAGTGAAAGTAATTTTTAACTGAGAGTGTAATGAAAAAATGGGTTATTGTCGGCGGTCTAATGTTCGTTGCTGCTATATTCCTCTTTGTGGGTAAAGGGAATATGGTGACAAAAAGAGAAACCTCTGAAATATCGCTTTCCGATATACAAGAGTATATTAATTCCGGCTCATCAGGTGAGTACTCTTGGAACCAAGAAATGACCTTGGTTATTGAAACCGATGAAGGAACGTTTTCAGGGTCAAGTGTCGTTAAGGTGATTTGGGAAAAAAACTCACCTAGAATAAATGGTCCGTCTTGGATACCAAAGATAATTGGCGAAATGCCCTTTGTTGAATTGCCCGGTGAAAGATATTTTTTTTTATTAACGAAGAATGGGTTTAGAAATTTACCAGAGAGATTTCTTCTTGGAGATGGTTGGAAAAACAATTCAGTCAGTGCTGAATCTCCCGAAAATAACAAATTGGTAATGTCTCCAAATGATGAGCGTTTTCCATATCTCATAACGTTTGCAAACATTAACGATCCAAAAACAATTAGGTTTGCTTTGCTGGACAATGTGTCCCTGACGGTTGAGAAAACAACTCAACAAGTTACAAGTGCACAAATTTTGCAAAAATTGCCTTGGCTTTCTGAACTACCGAGGAAATCAGTTAGAAGTATGCCAACAATTTTCACAACCCCTTCTGGTGGCTATGCCGCATTATATAAAAGTGACCTTATTGAGGAGTAAATAAATGTCGAAATTTGATTATGCACTTTATGCACAGGATTCTTATTCGCGTGGTGAATCGCTGAGTGTCAATCTCGGGGTAACAAAATTTAATGGTGCCACAATTATTGATGAAAGCCTTTCTAATGCCGACGGTTTTTATGCTATTGCCTACGAACTCCCTAAAGAAAATGCGATAATAATTGCATATCGTGGTACCGATGGTGTTTTTAAAGATGTCCTAAATGGTTGGGGTGGCGGTGTTGGGCTTTGGGCTTCCGATCAAAATCAGCTGGCTATGGAGTTTTATCATTCTGTAAAGGATGCAAATCCAGGAAAAGACATCTCGTTGACGGGGCATTCTCTCGGTGGGGGGCTGGCAGGATTTGTCTCAAGTATCACGGGAGAAAAGGCTGTTGTTTTCGATAATATGACCTACAAGCTCTCAGCGAAGCTAGCGTATTTTACCGCCAAGGTTGCGGAAACCTTTACTGACCTCACTGGAAAAACCGCTGATGATATCAATACAGCTTTGGATGGTGTAATTAAATCCCTTGGGTTTTCTGTTATTGATGTAATTGGAGAGACCGGAAAAATTAAGGTTGATTTTGGGATTTTAGGATTTTCACCAGTAGTGATGGCCCTGGATGCGCTTACTGATTTATATGCATTGGCTGAATCTTATTACAAAGGTCTTCCGGTTTCATCTCCTGAGAGTATCTCTAATGTTACTCAATATGCTATAGACGGCGAGGTCTTAAGCTACTTACGTTTTGTTGCTCCAGGTGCAGATTCTACAATAGAATATGATGCTTACTTTGGCGGATCTGAGCGTACAGATTTCAAGGAAATCTTTGAGCTGATAGGTTCAGGGGTAAAGGGTTTTGCAGATGGTTTTAAAGTTGGAGCGCAGGGCGGCCCACACTCTGGATTGGTTTTAGGAACTGCCAATGCTCTTTTTTCAGTTGGAAAGGAGGCTTTGTTACAGAAAGTTGACGAAGCTGTTGCAAAGCACTCAATGGCATTGCTCACGGCCAATCTGTATCTAGATGAGAACTTTACCACTTCTGAGAAAGCAGACATCGGGTTTTTAGGTGGGTCTGTGTTCAGCCATCTGTATTCTGATGATGTAGCAAGTAAGGTCGGGATTACGGGTCCAGAAGAAGGTAATGCAGCCGCGCAATTGTTAAGTGAAATTGCATATTCTGGGGCAGATGGTGCTGGGGTGCCTTTCGGTACTGTTGGCTTGCATGCGATGTTCGACGACTCGCGAGATGCTGGAGCAGTGCTTGATGGAGTTGATTACAACTTCAACCTAGGAATTACACTAAGTGGGTTTGCTATTAGGGGCGCGTTAGGTTCATCTATCGTACAGTTTTCTGGGGAACTAGCACATAGTGCAAATACGGATTCAGTCATGAAAGATGGCTTTATACGTACTCAGGGCGGTGAACTCATTACGATAGATTATTCAGAAGAACTCTGGAAAAGCGCGTCGGGTAAATCATCCTATGATACCGTTGGTATATTAGGGCGTGATGTCGTTATTTATCGCTTCGATTATGACGATTATTTTACAGGCGGTGTGTTCTTTTCAGATACAATCAAGGGTGCAATAAATAAGTATTGGGGAAGTAGTACTGATTTAATCGAACGCCTACATTATATAAACTCTGGTACTGGTGTGAACCTTGATCTTGCGGCTATAGATAACAGTATTCAAGTTGGTGGCGCGAATATTTCGTCACAAGTAGGTCACGCAGATTTTCTACGTACTACTGCTTATAGTGATGTGGTTAATGGCTCTGCCCGAAATGAATTCATAGAAGGCCTTGGAGGGAATGATATACTCAACGGTGGCGGTGGGGATGATATTCTTGTTGGTGGTAGAGGTAGCGACACTCTAAATGGCGGGGCAGGAAGCGATGCTGCTGTATATGATGGCTATATTTTTAATAATGAATCATTTTTGTCATTCACACTGCATTTTTTAAACGCAAAGCTAAATCCATTTAGTAGTACGCCATTTGGAGATGAAGACAAATTTTATGTTGTAGATGATAGTGACCCAACGAATGTTACAGTGACTGAATTCAAACTTGGATTGCTTAAGCTTAAGGCTACAGGGAATGTAGATACCCTAACAGGTATTGAAATAATATATGGTCGAAATGGCGAATTTAAACCTAACCAAGGAGATATCTTCGCAGATGGTCCTATGGTTGAAAAATCTGCAAATATTAATCTCACCGACGGCACTAATATTGGTGTAATTACTCTTGAAGCCCCCTCATTTTCCACCGACTCCGATGTCGATTTCAATCTAAACCTTTCGACCTCCGCTGTTGGCACACAATATAAAATTGCTCTTATTATTGATGTGTCTGGCTCTATGGGAGGTAGTCGCATTGCCGATGCAAAAGCAGCCTATGTTGATCTTATCAACACGCTGAAAGCCAAAGGTATTGCCGATGTTGCGGAGTTTGCCGTTATCCCGTTTAGCAGTTCATCAACCCTCTATGATGGCTTGACCGCTGATCAGGCTATTGCACAGATTAATAGTCTGAATGCAGGTGGCGGAACATACTTTGGGCCACCTATTGCAAAAGGGGTTGAATTCTTTGGCACACAAGCAGATGGCAATATTGCTTACTTCCTATCCGATGGCCGAGGATCAGGTGCCAGCACGGACTTGCAAGCTGTCGCAGATGTTCGCGCCTTTGCTATTGGCTCAGGTGCGTCAATTAGCTCACTTAATTTGATCGACAGTAACAATGCGGTTGTTTTGAATTCCGCCGCAGACCTCGCCGCAAGTTTCACAGAATCTGAAATCAAATCCGCAGATGTTGATAAAATCGAACTCTGGCTTAATGGGTCTTTGTACCAGACGATCCAGGGCGATCAGTTGGTGGATAATGGCGCAACCGGACTTGGGTTTTCTGGCACTGTAACGGGGCTTGATCCCGCAACAGCAGATACATTGGAAGCTAAGGTGTTTTTCAAGGACACAAGTATTCCGGTGCAATCCGTTACATTTGAAGTCAAGGATGGAAATACCGATGCCGTTGGTACGAGTGGCAATGATATAAGTGTGTTTGGCGCATCACAGCAAACCATTTATGCTGGCGGAGGCACAGACGATATCACGGCTAACAATTTAGATAATGTAGTTGAAAAATCCTCAGGTGGTGGCGAGGTTAAGTTATATGCTGGGAATGATGTCTATAAATACGGATTCGGTGGCCCTGTAGCCGCAAAAGCTTTTTCTGCTGACGGAGTTGTGGCCGCTGCCCCAGCAGCGCCCAGCGTAGGCGGTACTATTATTGATGGTGGAACCGGAATAGACACGGTCACGTATAACGGAAACTTCGCTGATTTCACCGTAACACAAGCTGGGGCTTTAATTAAGGTTCAGGGTGCTGGTAGCGCCGTAGACAGTCTATCTAATGTTGAGTTTATCCAATTCAATGACCTGAAAATTCGCACTTCTGACCTTTCGACCGTTTCAACCCTCAGTATGGACGCCGTTGAGGCTGTCGAAGACGACAGCACATCCAGTCTTACTTTCACAGTAAAACTGGATGCGGCATCCGGCAGTGATATCAGCTTTGATTACACCACCGTTAACGGCACTGCTGAAGCCGGATCAGATTTCACAGCAGCAAATGGTACAATTACTATTCTGGCTGGGGAGACCGAAAAAACCATCACTATCGATATTGCTGGGGATATCATCTTTGAAGGTGACGAGTATTTCGAAGTGAAACTCACCAATGCTACCGGAGCAGTGTTTACAGGTGGCCTGGATGAATATTCAGCCCTTGGGCAAATTAAAAATGATGATGATGCCAACGAAACCAAAGACGGTACCGATGGGGATGATGTTATCAATACAGGTAAAGGCAATGACCTTATCAATTCCGGTGCGGGTGATGATGTTGTAAATGCCAATTCTGGGAATGATACGGTGATCGATGGTCTCGGGAACAACGTATTGAACGGTCAAAACGGAACGGATGCCCTGATAACCTTCTCGGGTCTAAATGTTCTGAACGGTGGAGCGGATAGCGACTTTCTTGCTGGTGGGTTCCAAGCCGATCAAATTAATGGCGGTGCTGGAAACGACGTCATTCGCGGCGAAGCCGGAACAGGCTTCCTTGCAGGTTCTGACCAGATCAATGGTGGAACAGGCAATGATTTCTTGATGGGCGGCAGAGGTGCAGATACCTTTATCTTTACGACGAACGATGGGGATGATGTTATTGCAGCGTTCGATACCGCAGATTTGGGGTATGGGCCTATTACAGGATTTACGGCCACGGCCACAGGTTCTGACTTCCAATCCGGCATTGACCACATTCAACTAGCTGGCTTCACCTCAG
>CAZUAW010000167.1:0-5325 GCA_964618535.1 uncultured Thiotrichales bacterium | reverse complement strand
GCAGAAAATGCATGCGCATTCTTTATTGGAACTTGCCGAAATGGTTAGAGAAAACGAAGTGTTAGCCAATGGCCGTCATTTGACGCATTAGCCTATTTCCAAAGTCCGACACCCACAAGCACCGACACTACAAACAAGCCAGCCATATACTGCAAGCAAATACAGTTTCTGATATTGCGGATGACTTTATCTTCTCTCTCGCTCAACGTACCGATCGTATCGAGCAGTTTAGTGATTCGACTGATGCTCATCTCCCCTCCAATGGCTGTTTGAATACAGCTTCTATTGAAAGAAGGTGTCGGCATCTCGAAGAGAACCACTATATTGATTCCCACAGAACCAGATTTTTAGCCGACAAAGAGCAGATTAGTGATTAGATCAGAGTCTATAGAGTCTTGACCCAGAGAGATGAACAGGTCTAGCCCGGATATTGCATGAATTCATGAGAATCTCGCTTAATATATTGTTTTCACAGGGAATTGTTTTGACGCGTCTCGTATCGGTGATTACGGGCAAGTGAAAAGAATTTCCTGTGGAATCAATAGATAAGCGAGAACTCGTGTAATTCATGCAATATTCGGGCTAGTAACGTTAGTTGTCTTTAGGCGGATTTAGTACATCCTGAAATACGGCTAGATCAGCCCTGGACTCAATGGCTCGATAGGCTGCATTAAATTCACGCTGGTTATTATTTGCCAGCACTGCTGATGCGGTGAGTTCTGTCGTATCGGTTAACTCAACTTCTGGAGTTTTTAATTCACTCACTTGAATCAGGGCATAGTCACCATTAGCAAGTACAAGGCCACCAACCGTAGCTTTACCTGCTTGCGGTGCATCAGCTTGAAATAGTGCTTTGACAATTTCTGCTAAGATGTCCTTATTGTTACGGTCAATGAATTGACTCTCAGGGAGTGTTTGTCCCACCTGTGTAGCAATCGCAGCTAAAGAACCACCCGAATTTAATTCAGCCAGTTTCTCTTCGCCGGTTTTTTTGGTTAACGCTTTTGACTCATTTAATTTAAGTTGTAAAGCGATGGATTCACGTACGGTCTCTAACGGTTTGGGGCTCGCTTCTTCATGCTCGGCGATTCGCACAACAATTTGTCGACCGTCTGCTAGCTCAACCACGTCGCTATTTTTTCCGTTTAAAACATCTTGGAGAAAAGCCGCGTTTCTGATTTTAATTTCTGAGCCAATACCGCTTCCCTGCCCACGGGTTATCCAGTCTGAAAATTGAATTTTGCTGCCAATCGCATCAGCAACAGGCTCTAGCGATTCAGGCGACTCATAAGATAGTGTTAAGAGCTGCTCAGATTTATCTACCAGAATTCGACTCGCTTCACGGGCACGATATTCCTTTTCAATGGCTGTTTTTGAATCAGAAAAACTCTTGACCTGCTTGGCTTTAATTTCTTGAAGCTTAATTAAATGGAAACCCTGTGCGGTTTTAACGGGCTTGCTGACTTCTCCCACATTTAAATCAAACAGTGATTTTTCAAATTCAGCATCCATATCTCCCGGCGCGATAAAGCCAAGATCACCGCCATTTTTTGCTGACAATGTATCGGCAGAAAATTCCTTTGCCAATTCAGCAAACGATTTGCCTGCCTGAATTTGCGCCAATAGCTGTTTGGCTTTTTCTTCAGCGCTAGCTTCAGTATCCGCAGTCGACTCAATCAGCAGATGCGCAGCCTTTCTCGATTCAGGCGTTGCATAAGCATCTTGTTCCTGCTCATACAGTTGCAGCAATGCATCTTCAGTCACATCAACACTTTTTTCTATCTCGCCAACATCAAGCACCACATAGGCGAGTTTGACTCGTTCTTCAGACAAATAGAGCTGCTGATTTTTTTCAAAGTAGCTGTTTATCTGTTCATCCGAAATTGAAATACCTTCACCCAGTTTCGAGTTTTCGAGAATCAGGTATTGAGACAGACGCTGCTGACCACGTAGCGCCAGAAATTTCTTTTTATTTTCTACGGTGACAAAACTTGAATCAGCAAGCGCCTGTTGAAACTGGTTTTTCTGTAAATCTGCACGGACATTATTTTCAAACCCTGTGGTACTCATGCGTTGAGCTTCAATTAATTGACTGAAACGCGCCTCACTAAACTGCCCATCAACATGAAACGCTCGTTCTGCTTTGATGTTTTCAATCACCTGAGCATCGCTGGTACGAAAACCGCTGTCTTGTGTGTACTGACGTAGTAACGATGCCTTAATCAACTCGTTCAGTGCGTTTTGCTGCATCGCACCGCCTTCTAGCACTCCTGCTGGCACATTGCCACCAAACATCTGTCGTAACCTTTGCTGCTGCATCTGGGTGGCTTGCTTCAAATCATTGAATGAAATTTCTTCACTATTAACCTTTGCGACCACTCTTTCACCACCTCCGCCCAGGTATTCCTGCACACCCCATAAGAGAAACGGGATACTAATCAAAGCGACTATGACATAGGCCAGCAAACCGCTGGTTTTATCTCGAATAGATTGAAGCATGGGTAGACACTAATAGGATGCGAAAAAGAGACGGGATTTTATACTGTTTACGCCGGTATTGCTTGTTTTGCGAAAAGCCGAAAACAGCAGGCAAAAAAAAGCGCCTTACCGAAGCAAGGCGCTTTTTAAATATGGCGGAGCGGACGGGACTCGAACCCGCGACCACCGGCGTGACAGGCCGGTATTCTAACCAACTGAACTACCGCTCCATAATAAATATGGTGGGTGCTGAGAGATTCGAACTCCCGACCCTCTCCTTGTAAGGGAGATGCTCTACCAACTGAGCTAAGCACCCAAATCAGGGAATACTTGTTTACCCCCCCTGACGAAGGCGCGCTAGTTTACGGCATCTTTTAATGCTTTACCAGCCTTGAAACCAGGAATATTACTTGCCTTGATTTGGATCGCTTCTCCGGTTCTAGGGTTACGTCCGGTACGCGCTTCGCGACGCTTAACAGAGAACGTTCCAAATCCTACTAATGCAATAGAATCACCATCTTTAAGTGCTGCTGTAATGACGGAAACAAGTCCATCTACAGCACCGGTTGCATCTGCTTTAGAGAAACCGGTCTCTTCTGCGATAGCATTTACAAAATCTGATTTATTCATTGGAATCCTTATATTTTAGTTGTGAAAAAGTTAAAAAATGTAAAACATTTTCTAATGGTCATCAGAACAAGTTAACGCTCTGATGTGTAGATACATTCATCGGTGGCATGTACTCAAAGATACTGGAGTTCCATCCCGTGGTGAGCGTCCTAGCCATTACGAAGCCGTCGTTATAGCAATCCAAACCCAAGCGTGTCAACGAATTCTGGCGATTTTACGATCCTGAAACATTTGTATTGTTTGTTTTTTTTATGGCTCATTACATCACCTTGGATAGATCGTAGTTTTAGAAATCCAGGCAGGTTCTTCTTTGACATTTCATTACAATTACCAGAATCAACGGCTGAGTTTTCCAGACCAACGGATAATGCTCAGAGTTTCAAATAGTTATATCATTTTAGTAGAACGGATCTTGCTCATTAGGGACTTTTGTCTGGAAGAAATAACAGACAGAGAAAGTGCAGTATCCGTATTTTGATTGTTATAAAAGTTTCTCATTTTGCTATGAATGACGATTTAGACTTGCTTGAAAATACCGTGAAAGCTCATTCCAGCAGGCACATTTAATTAAATTCTCGTCATATCCAAAGTAGAGATTATTTAGAGTATCTAAGCGCAATCTGATGAAAAATATGTAAAAAACGTATCGACTACTACTTTCGACTTAGATGAAGAAGTGGCTCGATGTTATTAATTTTCCTTCAAAAACTAGAAAAAAGTGGCTAATATTCTAAAAGAACAAGATATTAACGAGAACGATACGATGAGATTCGGACTTTTTTTTGGCCTGCTGGCTCTGATAGTTCTGCTAATTGCCGGCTTTGGCTGGGAATCCAGATCGATCCAATCCTCATTATTGAGCCGCACCCAAAGCGAACTTGCAAATCAAAATCTGGCTTGGGTCAATGCCTCAATGGACGGACGGGATCTTACCGTGCGTGGTATTCCTCCTGATGAAGCAGCGCAGCAACGTGCTACTGAGGTAATCAACTCGATCAATGGTATTCGCGTTGTGCATAATTTTCTTGGCGTGACAGATACAGCTTCGAATATAGTCGAGCAGCAAAATGATCATTCGAACAGCAGTGAACCACCGGTTGAAAATAGCCTGCTCGTCGATGCTAATCTGACGACCGCAAACCAGTGCAAGGAATCACTAGACTCAGCTTTCAACAACGAAAAAATTCAATTCCAAATCAATACTTCAGATACTCTGGCATCCAGCAATAAACTGCTCACCCGACTGTATGACGCAAGCCACAAATGCAAAGGCATCAATCTGACCATTGCCGGCTACACCGATAGTCAGGGTTCTGCTGATATTAATCTCAAACTCAGTCAAGCACGTGCTACAGCCATTAAATCGTATTTAGTGAAACGTGGCATTGCTAAAGAGTCACTCAACACCGTCGGCTATGGTGAGTCAAAACCCATTGCTGATAACAATACTCGCTCAGGAAGAGCAAAAAACCGTCGCATAGAAATTTATATCGGAGGCTAAACGATGTTATACCTACTTACTCACATATTCCTTTATATCATTGGTGCTACTTTAATTGGTTGGCTGATTGCCTATTCTATCGGCAAGCAAAAAGAAAACCGTCTCATTGAGGATCACCAAAACCTACAGTCCAAGCACTCTTTGCTCGAAGACTATAGAGATCGAATCAACAAAGACTTTTATGCCTTAAAAGAGCAGGATCGTGCCAAGACGGAAGAAATTACCGAGTTAAAAAAACACCAGGATTCCCAGGATCATCGTCAGTCACATTTTATTAGCAGCCATTACAGCAACACTAAAGAACTCGAAAAATCTATTGATCACTACCAGCTCGAAGCCGCCAGCGCCAATCTGAAAGTTAGCGAATTAATGGAGCGGCTATCTAAAATTGTTGACGAGAAAAATGTGCTGAAAGATGAAATCAGAGACCTAAATTCCGGTGTGCAATTTGAAAGAGATACCGAATTTCATAGCCTCAACAGCGACAGAAAAAAGCTCTCAGCCCAGGTTAACCTTTTGCAGAATGAGCGTGGTGATTACGAAGAGCGGGTTAAAAATTTGATAGATGAACAAAGCAGCTTGAGTGCGAAGGTCAAAGAACTCAAAAAGCACGAGACTGATCCAGAGCAAATTGAAGAACTCACCACCCAGATTATTAACATTCGAAATGAACGTGATGATTATTTTGATCGCTTACGGACTATTTCCAATGTACT
>CAZUAW010000166.1:0-5417 GCA_964618535.1 uncultured Thiotrichales bacterium | reverse complement strand
TGGATGCCGTGGCCGAGGTTGAAGACGTGGCCGGGGTGGTGACCGAAGCCATCGAGGATTTTCTTAACTTCTTGCTCGATCAATTCTGGAGTTCCGTAGAGAACACCAGGATCCATGTTGCCTTGTAATGCAACTTGATCGCCGACGCGTTCACGGGCGTCGCCGATGTCGATGGTCCAATCCAGCCCGAGTGCGCTACAGCCGGTTTTAGCCTGTTGCTCAAGGGAAAGCGCGCCGCCTTTGGTAAATTGAATGACGGGGACTTCTGAGTCGCCTTGTCCGAGATTCAGGCCTGAGATGATTTTTTCCATGTAATTAAGGGAAAACTCTTTATAGGCGGTCGGTGTTAGTGCGCCACCCCAGGTATCAAAGATCTGTACGACTTGAGCGCCAGCAGCAATTTGTGCGTTGAGGTAGCTGGTGACGGAGTCGGCGATGGTGTTTAGCAGCAGGTGCAGCGATTTTGGATCGCTGTACATCAAGCCTTTGATTTTGGAAAATTCTTTGCTGCTACCGCCTTCGACCATATAGGTCGCCAGCGTCCACGGGCTGCCGGTGAAGCCAATCAAGGGAACGCTGCCATTCAGTTCTTTTTTGATCGTGCGAACAGCGTCCATAACGTATTTGAGCTCGTCTTCTGGGTCGGGAGCCGCGAGCTTTTTGATGTCTTTTGCGGTTTGTACTGGGTTCTTGAAGCGTGGGCCTTCGCCTTCTTCAAAATATAAGCCGAGTCCCATCGCATCGGGGATGGTGAGAATGTCGGAAAATAGAATTGCCGCATCAAGATCAAAGCGGCGTAGCGGCTGCATGGTAACTTCGCAAGCTAGTTCGGCATTTTTGCAAAGATCCATAAAACTACCGGCTGCAGCGCGGGTTTTTAGGTATTCGGGGAGGTATCGTCCTGCTTGACGCATGATCCAGATGGGGGTGCGGTCTACAGGTTTGCGCAGTAATGCGCGGATCATTCGATCGTTTTTGAGCTGGTTCATCAAAGGTACTGGTTAACCGGCAAGTTTTGCTTTAATCGCCATGCTGATGGCGGACATATCGGCACGTCCTTGAACCTTAGGTTTTAACTGGCCAATGACTTTGCCCATATCCTTGAGGGATTCAGCGCCAGTGGCTTCGATGGTTTCGGCAATTAGTTGCGCGATTTCATCTTCGCTGAGTTGTTCGGGGAGGTAGTTCTGAATCAATGTCAGCTCGCGTTTTTCGATATCGGCCAAGTCATCACGACCCGCTTGCTCGAATGCGGTGATGGATTCACGACGCTGTTTTACCATCTTATCGAGGATTGATAAGATTTCGGTATCGCCCAGTTCCTTGCGCGTATCAACTTCGATTTGCTTGATTGCGGATTGGATCAGCCGAATAGTACCGAGGCGGTCTTTCTCGCCCGCGCGCATGGCGGACTTCATGTCTTCGGTAATTTTTGCCTTGAGAGGCGAAGGTTCCGTGGGCATGGGAGCCTTTAGTACATGCGTACGCGGCGAGTAACATCACGCGAAAGACGCTTGAGGTTACGTTTTACAGCAGCAGCTTTTTTGCGCTTACGGGTGGATGTAGGCTTCTCGTAGTACTCGCGGCGACGGACTTCAGCGAGGGTTCCCGCTTTTTCACAGGTACGTTTGAAACGGCGAAGTGCGATATCAAACGGCTCGTTTTCTTTTACTCTAACTGCAGGCATATGTTCTGTGCTCACGCATCATGATAAATCAATAAGGTCGCGCATTATAATGGGCTGCAATGAAAATGCAAAAAAGATGAGGGTATTTAGGCGGTGTTTATGACGATTTGGTCAAAAAAAGCATAGTATCGGCACATGAAAGTACTAGGAATCGAATCATCCTGCGATGAAACAGGCATTGCAGTGTACGATACTGAGCATGGCCTATTGGCGCATGACCTGTTCTCGCAGATAGAAATTCACGCAGAATATGGGGGTGTAGTGCCTGAGCTGGCTTCCAGAGATCATATCCGCAAAGCTTTGCCGTTGATTCGGTCGGTGCTCAAAGACGCGGGATTGTCTGCGGCTGATTTGGATGGCGTGGCGTATACCTCGGGTCCGGGTCTGGTGGGGGCTTTGTTGGTTGGCGCGATGCTTGGGCGGACTTTTGCCTGGGGGCTGGGTATACCCGCGATGGGTGTACATCATATGGAAGGTCATTTGCTGGCACCGATGCTGGAAGCTGAGCAGCCTGAGTTTCCGTTTTTGGCATTATTGGTTTCTGGTGGCCATACCTTGTTGGTCGAAGTTAAAGCCATCGGTGATTATAAAATTCTGGGTGAAAGCCTCGACGATGCCGTCGGTGAGGCATTTGATAAAACAGCGAAGATGTTAGATCTAGGATATCCCGGTGGGCCGGCGCTGGCTGCTTTGGCACTCAAAGGCGATCCCGATGCCTATCGATTTCCACGCCCCATGATAGACCGACCTGGTTTGGATTTTAGTTTTAGCGGATTAAAAACATTTGCACTCAATACCTGGCAAAAATCAACGGGCACTGCGCAGGATAAAGCCAACATCGCCCGTGCATTTGAGGATGCGGTGGTTGATACCTTATTTATTAAATGTCGCAGGGCGCTCAAACAGACGCAGCTAAAAACTTTGATTGTTGCTGGTGGAGTAGGTGCGAATTTGCAGCTGCGAGAACAGCTTGAAAAACTGGACGTGGCTCTATTTTTTCCCAAAATGGAGTTTTGTACCGACAACGGCGCAATGATTGCCTATGCAGGCGCGCAGCGGTTAGCTGCGGGGGATTCATCATCAGAGCAGATTAAAGTGAAGCCACGTTGGTCGTTGGAAGAGTTGGAGCCGATAGCGAGTTCGTAACAGAAATGTCAATGTAAAACGTAGGATGTGCTGAGGCACGAAGCGCATCAATCGCGTTACGGGATAATTTGTCGTTATTTTTCAGTACCCGCAAGTAACTTTGAAATATTACTGCGATGCCGCCAGAAAACCAAAACGCTCATCGCGAAGCCAAACAAGACGAACGCAGGAGAATGAAAAATCACCCAAATAATCGCGGGCATTGAGCCTGCGCTGCTGAGTCCCGCGAGCGACGAGATTTTCTTCCATTTGAAAATCACAAACCAGACGATGCCAACACCCAGCGCAACCTTCCAGCTGAGTGCCAGCAACACACCGAATGCCGTGGCGATGCCTTTACCGCCGCTAAAATTAAAGAAGATTGGATAGAGATGCCCAATGAAGGCTGCCAGTGCGACTAATAATTGAATCTCTAAACTTGCACCCAAAGCCCGCGCGACCAATACCGGGATTATGCCTTTCAGGATATCGCCAATCAGCGTAATTGCGGCTGCTTTTTTGCCGCCGAGGCGCATCACATTGGTAGCACCAGGGTTGCCGGAGCCTTGGCCGCGTGGATCGGGTAATCCCATGATCCGACAGACAATGATGGCGCTGGACACTGAGCCCATTAAATAGGCTGCGGCAATCAGAAGTATGTGCTGTAACATGCGCGGGTGAGTGCTGAGGTGAGCGGCACATCTTATCCTATCCGCAACTGTTAGTTATCAATGGAAAAAGAAAATCTGGTTTTGCTGCATGGTTGGGGCATGAATTCCAAAATTTGGCATGATTTGATCGCCGAGCTTAAAGATCATTTCCAAATTTATAATCTTGATTTATATGAAATAGGTGACTGTGCTTACAGTTCGCCAGATTATCTTGAGAAAATTCTGGAGCAAGCTCCGCGGCGAGCGCATTGGTTAGGTTGGTCGCTGGGCGGAATGCTGGCGACGCAGATATCTAAGCAGAGTCCTGCTCGCGTCCAGAGTTTGGTTTTAATTTCTACGAATGTAGTTTTTTGCCAGCAGGATGATTGGCCAAATGCGATGGATCAAAATATTTTCAGTGCTTTTCGTCGGCGCTTGGTGAGTGATTCTAAACGCACTTTTCAAGAATTCATTCAGTTGCAATTTTTAGGTACGGCGCAGGCGAAGCGTCACGCGAATGCATTATTTGAGTTATCCCAATTGAAAAAATTATCCCGTGAGCAGCTTATTGCCAGTCTGAATTTACTGGTAGCGCTGAATGGAATCACTGCGCTGAAGAATTCCAACCTACCAGTGTTAATGATTAACGGTGAGCTGGATAAAATCACACCGATTGAATCGGTGAAGGCGATACAACGGCTCAATTCACGAATTGAGGTTGAAATCCTCAAGCATGCCGGTCATGCTCCGTTTTTTTCTCATCCCAAGGATGTTGCGGCTAGCGTTATGCGATTCTTGCAGAGTAATCCAGCTTTAAGGGCGTCTCTAAAAATGTAAGCACCATTGAGGAAAACCACGGACAGCACCTTTTTTTATGCGAAAAATCGTTAAATACACCCAGTATTCGCCCCATTTCCGCATAAAAAATGCATTATTCCTGATTTCCCTCAGCAACACTTCTATTTTTAGAGACGCCCTTAAACTAATTTAAGTCATAAATATGACCACGCCTATAGATTTTGATTTAGACCAGCATCAGGTTCGACGCGCATTTTCACGTGCCGCAAAAGGCTATGATGAAGCCGCAGTTTTGCAGCAAGAAGTCTGTGATCGCCTGGGGATGAGGCTCGACTACATTAAGTTTAAGCCACAAAAAATTCTCGACCTGGGTGCTGGCAGCGGTATTGCCAGTCAGATGTTGATGACTCGCTATAAGCGTGCTCGTGTTTATGCGCTGGATTTTGCTGAACCGATGCTAAAACTGGCCGCTTCTCGAGGGAGCTGGTTAAATCGACCAAAAGCTGTTTGTGCCGATGCTTTAAAACTGCCACTCAAAGATCAATCTATTGATCTGGTATTTTCCAACCTTATGTTGCAATGGTGTCATCCGCTGGACAATTACTTTGCAGAAATGCGCAGGGTACTTGGGCCAGGTGGACTCTTACTGTTCTCGACCTTTGGTCCCGATACAGTCAAGGAGTTAAGAGAAGCCTGGCAGGCGGTCGATGGGAGAAGCCACGTGCATCAGTTTATCGATATGCATGATATTGGCGATATGCTGGTTGGAGCTGGATTTACCGAGCCGGTAGTGAATATGGAGATGTTCACGCTGACCTACAGCGATATCAAGACCTTGTTGAAAGATTTAAAAGCGATTGGTGCGACTAATGCAGCATCTAGCCGGACAAAAGGCTTAACTGGCAAAGGTACATACCGTGAGTTGGAGGCTGCGTATGAGCAGTTTCGCAACGCAGAGAATAAGCTTCCGCTGAGCTATGAGGTTATTTATGGCACCGCATGGGTGTCGGATGCGCCCCAGCCCTCAAGCCTACCGGCTCAGCATACGATCTTACAGAAGCAGTAGGACGCGACCGTTATGGGTGCGTTTACCGAGTGATATCTATATTAGTAATAAAATTAGGGTTAATGGCCCTATTTTAATAAAAATTGCTAGC
>CAZUAW010000165.1:0-5423 GCA_964618535.1 uncultured Thiotrichales bacterium | reverse complement strand
GGAATCAATAGATAAGCGAGAACTCGTGTAATTCATGCAATATCTGGGCTAGATAAAGTAACTCCCGTCACTATTGGCGGGAGTTTTGCTGGTTTTAGAATTAACCATCGCTACGCTATAAATATCACTGTGACGAGGTTCTCAATTTTATGTCTAGTTCGCAGATAAACTGTTTCAGTTAGATGTACTTAGTTAAAAAAAATAAAAACATAATTAAATATAAAAATTCTACTGTTTAATCTTGGATTCTTTGGGGAAAAAAATTGGGGATAAAGTTACCTTTATTTAGTTTTTGTCTGGCGTTGGTGTTTCAGCCGGTTTCTACGGTAAAAGCACAATCTGAGACGGGACAGGCCGTTCCAAGTGAGCCCATCCAGAATACGATTTCTTTACGCACTGGTCGCAGCTTTAGAACACCGACCGATGTTACTTTTAATCTTGATTCTATCTTTCGTACTCCAGTCGGGCGAGGCGATAATTGGTGCACCACCTGGGCAGCAGACGATAGCCAGATCACTTCTATGGATGATGGTGCCTGGTTAAATGCCACGACTTACCACAATATGCTTTATCGGATTGAAGGCGGAGTAGATGAATTTTCTCTTAACCCTCTCAGCTCTCGCAGTCGGGTGAGCGGTTATCCATTATTTCTTTATGGCAATGAAGATCAGCCTGGTTGGTTCGGATATGGCGTAGTTGCGATCGACGATACGATTTATTCAATGGTATCGAGAACCCCAAGCAATACTTTTCAAGGCCCGTTTCAAGGCGTAAAAATGCTGAAATCAACTGACAATGGTCAGTCGTGGTATCGCGTCAATAAAAATGGTGACACACGTTTAGTGACTCCGACAGATGATGTCGCGCGTAATAGTACCGCTGTCGATGAGATGTTTTTTTGGCGCGAATTTGGCAAATTAGGAAAAGATTCTCCTTGGTACCTTGCTTATCCTTTTTCCTGGGTCTCTTTTGTACAGAATGGCAAAGCAGGTGAGGCCTCTCCTGACGGATATATTTATATTTATGCGCCGGAAAGTTCGCTCGCAAATCAATTGCTACTGGCTCGCGTCAAAGAAGAAGAATTTGAACAGCGCGCTAACTGGGAATACTTCAAGCAATGGAATGGCAACACCCCTATATGGACAACCAATATCCAACAGCGGGGCAATGTACTTGTTTATACTGATCATGGTCACAATTCTGAAGATCATCACGAATTTGCAGATAAAAAGCATCATGAGAAGGCTCATACGCATAATAATGTCAATGAATCTGGTTTTGAGGATCATAGAAACGAAAACAATATTGGCTGGTACTCTTGGCTGCCATCAGTCGTTTGGAATCAAGGGCTGGGTGTTTACATCATGGTAAACGGCGGTACTTACGTCGATGATAATTGGCAGTGGTCAGATTTATCCGGCAGCCTGGGATTGTGGTATTCAGAAAACCCTTATGGTCCGTGGACTAATTTTTACTATACCGACCATTTCATTATTCCTGAGCCTGGTGACCCCACCCCTGAAAATCGCACCTATCAACCTAAATTATCGCCAAAATGGATCAGCGATGATGGTGAAGAGATGGTGCTGATCTGGTCTGATTCTATGGCGAATGAATTTGGTCAAACACATACTGTGAACTACCGCTGGAACCAGATGAAAATCAATCTGGTCGCTGATGAGATAGAAGTGGTCTTCCCCACTTTGCAACTGCCAAATAACCAATGGCAATTAATTTCATTACCCGGAGACTCCGGTAGCAGCAATACGGTGCGAACAATTTTTGGGGATGAGTTACCAATGGCTGGCTACGGAGTCGATTGGAATTTGTTTGTCTTGAATGAGTTCGGCGAATATAGAAGTATTGATCCGGATGAAATACTCGCCCCAGGGGTTGGTTACTGGATCATTCAGCTCACGGGGAATACTGTGGGGCTTAACTTGCCTGAGGGTGCTACAAAAGCGGCTGTCACTCCGTCTGCGGCTTGTAGCCGTGAGGAAGGTTGTTTTGAAATTCCACTGAGAACAAGTAGTGGGATTAGATGGAATCTAATTGGCGCACCGGTTAGCGGCACTGTCAATTCTGATCTTTTACGCGCAGTAATAACCTCTGAGGAATGCGGTAATTCGGGGTGTACGCTTGATCAAGCAGAATCACATGGATATCTTCATAACAAGATGTGGCGCTATTCCGCGACTAGTGGATATGAGGAGATAGATTCAGAAGCCAGTACATCGCCATGGGATGGGCTATGGTTTCCTGCTTTAGGTGGTGCTGAAAATAAACAACCAAAATTGCTCTTTCCTGTGGAGTAGACTAAAAACTACGCTTTAAACACTATTCTGGGATTCATCATTTACGCTTAACCGCCTATGCCAAACCTGTTATTTAAGCCTGAATCCTAAATGTTTCAACCAGATCTTTTATCCTAAAAACCGCAGTTGGGCGCAAAAAAGACGCGGAAGCCATTGGCGTGCATGGTGAATAAGAAAAACTCGTGATCACCTTATTGGTGATGAGAGCTTTTTCTGAATTGCCAGGTGCGTCAATGGATTGCGTGGACTTTTGCGATCTAACTGCGGTTTTTAGGTTTATAGAGATACCCAGCTATTTATTTCCCCGTACATTCTGATACCGACTTGGCGTCATCATTGTGCGAAAATAAGCATGAAAACATGAATAGGTGGTCTCTATATGGGATTTTTAAAACAGTATCTCGATTTTTTCATCTTCGGGGTTTTGGGTGTCATGAGTTTTTTGCTCGTCTGGTATGTCATAGAACGGTATCTGTACTATCGCAGTGTCAACGTTGGTGAGTTTAAATCACATAACAAACTTAGTGTGGCGCTGACTGAGCGTCTTACGGTGATCTCCATCATCGGTGTGAACGCGCCCTATGTTGGGCTACTAGGTACAGTTTTGGGTATTTTAATTACCTTCTGGGATATCGGTCAGGGCGGCAAAATTGATCCCGGAACGATCATGCTGGGTCTTGCTCTGGCGCTCAAGGCAACGGCAGCGGGGCTGGTGGTCGCCATTCCTGCGGTGATGTTTTATAACGCGCTGCTGCGCAAGGTCGATGTGTTAATTTCAGACTGGCGCGATCTTCAGCAGACTGGGTAAATACGGATGAAAAAATTTGATCAAATCAATGTCATCCCTTTTATCGATATCATGCTGGTGATGCTGGCGATTGTACTGACCACCGCCTCTTTTATCTCCACCGGTTTAATCGAAGTCGATCTGCCTGAGGCAGAAAGTGCTGCGCCACCGCTGGAAGAAGATGCGGTAGAAATATCTATTGATGCCAATAATATTTTTTATTTTCGCGAAAAAGCGGTGTCTTTAGCGGCGCTCTCGGAAAGCCTGAAAGTGCTCGGCAAAGAAACCCCAATGATTTTGCGCGTTGATAAGGCAGTTCGGTTTGAAAAGTTCGTCTCTGTGATTGATTTATTAAAACAATACCAACTCGAAAAACTCTCAATTGAAACCAAGGGAGCCCATGCGCCGTCATAACGTCTTTGCGTTAGGCGTTTCAGTCCTGCTGCATCTAGGCGTACCGGCGCTAGTGGTTTTTACTGTGGGTAGTAAAGTTGTTCCATTACCAGCTGTAAAGCCAGTACCGCTATCTTTGAATATGTTTAAACAAGCTCCACCACCAAAGGTTGTTGAGCAAGTGAATAAACCTGTCGCTGTTGCGGTGGCAAAAGTAGAGCCACCACCACCCAAGCCGAAGCCTAAAGTGAAACTCAGGCCAAAACCGAAACCGAAACTTACTCAAAAGCCAAAACCAGTACCTGAACCCGAACCCGAACCGCAGATTGAACCAATCGTTGATGAAGTGATTGAAGCCGAGGTAATTGAGCCGCAGATTGTTGTTGTGCAACCTGAGGTTGTGCCAATTGCTACACCACCAGCGCAAGCTCAGAGGCAACCACCGCAATCTACAATGGATTCCAGTAAACTGGCGCTGATTGAAGCCAGTTACCAATCCCGTCTGCGAGAATTGATCGAAGCGAAAAAAACTTACCCACGCCGCGCAAAGCGAATGGGTCGTGAAGGCATGGCAACGGTTTCTTTTGTGGTGTTAGCGGATGGCACGATTGAGGCAGTCGAACTCAGAGAAGGATCAGGAACAAAAGTACTTGATCAAGCGGCAATGAATACCATTATTTCACTTTCAGGCATCCTACCTTTTCCCAGCGAGATAAATCGCAGCCGTTGGGTTTTCACCATTCCGATTGCTTACGATTTGCTATGAATACCGCATCAGGCATTGTGAATATTGAGCAATTGTTCACCAATTTGGATAAATTCTTCTCTAAAAGGTGAGATTTCTCGCCAGGCTAAGCCTATTTCTCGGTGCGCTTCTTCTTTAAGCGGTTCCTCGTGTACGACGATATCCGTGCCATCCAGAATGCCGGTTTTTATTGCCATGCTGGGGATGAAGCTGACGCCCATGTCGTACTGAACCATTTGTACAATGGATGCCAGGCTGTTGGTGGAGAAACTGTTGATTTGCTGCTGAGTGAATAAATGACAATTGCTGAGTGTGTGTTCTCTTAGGCAATGACCATCTTCCAGTAGCAATACACTATTCTCTGGCAGCTTTGCGAGACTGCCTTTGTTGACAGCAGATTTGTACTGCGAGTCTTTGTTGTAGACCAATTTCAAATGGTCGGTATACAGCTCAAAACTTTCAATTGATTCTGAAGGGTAGGGCAGTGCGAGAATGACAATATCAAGTTCGCCAGCGCGGAGTCGTTCTAGCAGTGGATCAGTTAAATCTTCCCGTACCAACACGCTTAGTTTTGGGAAATGATCGGATAGTTTTTTCAGGTATGCTGGAATTAAATAGGGTGCAATCGTTGGAATCACGCCCAGTCGCAAGGTACTTTCATAAAACTTCCCCGACTTTTCTGCGGTCGAGACAAATTGGTTGGCAGCACTGAGAATGTCTTTCGCCTGTTTGACCAGCTCAATGCCAGTCGCTGTAAACATCATGCTTTGGCGATCACGTTCAATCAGCGTTCTACCCAGCTTGTCCTCAAGATCACTGATACCTGCGCTCAGTGTTGATTGACTGACAAAGCAGGCTTGTGCCGTTTTACCGAAATGTTGTAGCTCATACAGCTTAACCAAATACTGGAGTTTTTTAAGAGAAGGTAAGTACGCCATGATATATCGAATAATTAGATTAACTCTATCTAATATATTCGCTTTACTGAATCTTGGCAAGTGCCTAAGATACATCCCACTACTTAATTAACTCAACTCAACAGGAAATGAAAATGACTGATGCAAACGATACAACAGAAGTAACAAGCGGTATGCCACGTTTAAACGAGCGCGCACCAGAATTTAATGCCCCAACCACGCATGGCACAAAAAGCCTTAAGGACTACGAAGGACAATGGCTGGTT
>CAZUAW010000164.1:3243-5432 GCA_964618535.1 uncultured Thiotrichales bacterium | reverse complement strand
TGTCGAAGGGTGTCTTGGTATTGACTCAAAATACCCCGCTTTTAAGGCACGAAAAAGTCGAGCATTTAGCGAGAGGGTTGCCCCGAGGATGCTTAATTAACTATTCAATCGTACGCTAATTTTTTTTCTCGAACCTTTTTTTATAGCGTCATTGTCCAAATAATAATCACCGTAATTCACTCAGTTGCTGGCGCCATCGCTTGGCGCAGAGACCAGACAAAAGCTGCTGTGATGATGGCGGCAAATAAAAGGCTCAGGCCGACGGGTAACACTGCAGTGGTTTCTGATGATTGACTCAGTGAGAATAAAATCGCAATCATGCTCAGAGCGACTACAGCAACTACTAACTCATAGGGCTCACTGTGCCGCAACATTTGATTGAGGTAGTGACGGTAGATAAAAAAGCCGAGCAGAGAGCCAAACATCATGCCAATCAAAAAGCCTCCAATGCCAAAATAAGGATAGGCGATCAGCCCAAATACGGGGCGCAATATGGCAACAAGCAGTAGCACCAAGCCAAATATTTTCGGTTTATTGATGGCGACTAATACGGTTCCTTGAAAATCAGCTGCTAGCATAATCCACACCAGTACAGCCATGAGTTGCGCCATCCATGCGGCATCCTGAAATGTATCGGGATAGAGTTGGGCAAAAAAGTATGGCGCAATCATAAATATAATAAGTTGCATCGCAGTGATAGCCGGGAATATAACTCGTTTTAGCTTTTTAACTGCCAGTGCCATCGAATCCTGGTTTTCTCTAGCTGAGCTGGCAAGGGCAGGGTAGATGAGCCTATCCAGCAGACTGACGCTAAGAGAATAGGAGATCATCGAAAAAGCAGCCGCGACTTGATAGATGCCAAGGGTGGAAAACGATTCGAGTTTCCCCAGCAGTAGTTTGTCAATATTGATAATTAGAAAAGCTGCCACAGTGCCGATATAAATCCACTTTCCAAAATGTAGAATCTCTAAAAAGTATTGCTTACTAGCTTTAAACAGATAGAACGAGCGAGGCGTTATCCAGTGAGAGCCAACCATTTCAACAATGGCAGAGATGATTAATGCACTGATGAGCACCCAGATGCTTTGAAAATTGATTGCCAGTACCAACATACACGCAGCGGCTGTAAGCTGTGCAACTAACTCCAGTTTGATCTCAGGCAGGGGATTCATGCGGCGTTGCAGCACGATGAGATAGACCGATTTAAATCCTTGAATGGGTAATGCCAACCCAGCGATAGCAAGGTACGTTTTAAGCTCTGGTAGCTGATAGAACGATGCCAGTAGTGGAGCGATGGCAAGGACAACCAGGTACAGAATAAAACCTCGACTAGCCTGAGTCAGCCAGGCAGTGCCACAAAACAAGCGATCTTCACCCTTTTCGTTGCGAATAATACTGTCGTTGATACCAACATCTGAGAGCAGCACCATGCCAGTGACTATGGAGGTGATGATGGCTGCAATGCCAAACATTTCAGGAATGAGGAGCCACGCCAGCACTAGATTGGTGCCGAATTTGATTCCCATAGAAAGGACATTCAAGAGTAACGCGGATGATCCGGTACCGATGAGTTTTTTGATATTGACGGACATTGCGCAGCTGAAAGTCAGAGTTCGCTGATCCTAATCATAAGGCAGCCAAATAGACAGGGCATCCGGCACGATTTGAGCGTAGTAGTGTTGGCGTTAATGCAGTGGTAATTTTAACGTCTGTAGCACGCGACCATTTTTATCTTCGACAAAAGCAATTAAATCCAGATTGTTGCGCTTTAATTCAGCAGCAATGGGAATGGAGACAAAATCATTAGGACTGTTTGCTGCACTCTGATTCATTGAACGTACCACATGGTCGTGATTGAGGGTTCTACCTTGATTTTCGCCAGCCCCGATTTCGGTTTGCAAGTTGCTTTCGGTGACAACCAGAAAAATGCGGCAAGAGGCGGGCAATGCAGGTTCTATTTTCCAGCGCACCTTCAGCGTATCGTTCGCCGTATAGCTCGCACTGAGGTCAATTTTAATCTCTGCAATCTGCTGGTTAATAGAAGGTAGACGGTGCGCGATCAACCCAACGGGTCTCAAGTCTTTTCCATTCAACAAAAACTGGGGTGTGTAAATTGTATTGAGATCATTGATTTTCCCCAGGCGACGCTGTCTTTTAGTGTGAGCAGGTTTGGCAAACTCATCTTTCCA
>CAZUAW010000164.1:0-3143 GCA_964618535.1 uncultured Thiotrichales bacterium | reverse complement strand
AGGGTGATGATCAGCAATGCGAGGATTGTTGATATTTTTAAATTGAATACTTTCATTGGTCGTAGAGAGATTATTGTTCAGATATCAATATACGCCATTTGTAAGCATCAGGACTCAGCTGGAGTCAAATGTTAAATGACTGCTTCTTCCACCGCTGGTTGAGCCTGTTGATTGTCTGAACTCTCCTGACAGTTTGAGTTTTTCAGCTCATTGGCTCGTTGGTGAAGTGCTTCTGCACGCATAGGAATGATGTACAAGTATTCAACCAATAACTCAGTGAATTCAATCATCAGAGATGAAGACTCCTTGGTTGACTCAACTTCCAGATTGAAACACTTCTTTGCCATGCCGTTGGAGACAGTTTCTGCCATTTTAGTAATCGGTCGTGACAGATCTTTGTTTTTAATTACCGCTTGTAATTGTTTATCCAGATCCTCGTCAACATAATCAGCTCCAAGCGTTGCTTTGTTAATGCCATCCAGAAAACGACGAATCAGAATTGCGGTGGCATTCCACTCACCTGAATTGAAGACATTGATGGTGGATTGATAAGCACTAATGAGTTTATCGTCCAGTTCTTCTACCATTTGTATATCTACGAGTCCTTGCTGAACTGTGAGAGGTGGATAAATCCACAAGCTGGTGTCTTCATCGAATGCTTGTGCGGTCGGCTCATAATCCAACAATATAAAGCGCACATTTTCACTGCAACTGGGGCAATGGGTTTTACCAACGGCGAGTCCATGAAGTGCTTTGTGCCAGTGAGAAAATGAGTAGCTCACCATCGCAGCGCAGTGCGGGCAGCGGGAGCTGATTGCGCCCGGATAGTAGTTCTCTTGATAGCCTCCTTTTTGTTTCTTCCAGGATGTAACCTGTTCCACTTGTAGCTTGTGCATAGCGATTCCTTCACCTGAGATTCTTATTTGTTGTTTTTATAAGTTTGCCCAATATACGGTTTATTGATAGCCAAAACCTGTTAACAATTACCGATGTAAAGAGGGAGCGTGACAGGAGCGTCGTATATTGAGACTAAAGGTGTGACCTCAGGTATTAACTAGCGCTGATGTTTGGATTGATAAGTGATAGAATCCGGCGCGAGTAGCCACACCAAACTGGATTTAAAAAAAACAATCTTGTCTCCCCGAATTCTTAGCAGTGACGAACATCGTATCGACAGCGCGGATATCAGTCCGAATGCGTTGAATGTACTCAATCGATTGCATGAAAATGGCTACCGCGCCTGTCTGGTAGGTGGCGCTGTTCGTGACCTGATGTTAAAGCGCAAACCCAAAGATTTTGATATTGCTACGGATGCATCGCCTGAAGATGTCAAAGCACTATTTCGTAACAGTCGCTTAATCGGGCGACGCTTTCGCTTGGCACATGTGTTTTTCGGCAGGGAAATACTCGAAGTTGCTACGTTTAGAGCGCCGCATCATGAAGCTGAAGTACATACCGATGCGCACTCAGAAGAAGATACCGGGCGGATTGTGCGCGATAACGTTTTTGGCACAATAGAACAAGATGTGTGGCGACGTGACTTTACGGTGAACTCACTCTATTACGATATTGCTGATGCCACTGTGCTGGATTATACCGGCGGCATTGATGATCTTGAGGCTGGTGTGCTCAGCATCATTGGCGATACCGAGACGCGCTACCGCGAAGATTCCGTCAGAATGCTCCGAGCGGTCCGGTTTGCGGCGAAACTGGGCTTTAGTATCGACGCAAAATCTGAAGCGGCAATTTTTGATCTCCACGATATTCTGGAGCATGCCTCAGCAGCTCGTTTGTTTGAAGAATTTCTCAAGCTGATGCACAGCGGACATGCGGTCGAATCATTTACCTTATTACGCAAATATCAGCTCTTCAATCACTTGTTTCCTTTAACGGGCAAAGTGCTCGATAACGAAGAGGACGGAGCATTTGAGCAGTTTATTCTCAATGCTCTGGAAAATACTGACAAGCGTATCGCCCAGAACAAACCAGTCACGCCTGCATACATAGTGGCAGTGCTGCTATGGATGCCAGTTGAGACTGAAACAAATCGCTTGATCAAAGCAGGTATGATCCCAGCGGCGGCACTTCAAAAAGCGTCTCAAAGCCTATTTTCCGAACAAGTCCGGCATGTAGCGGTGCCGCGTAGATTCAGCACCATGTCGAAAGAAATATGGGATCTGCAAGCGCGATTGTTACAAGCCAGGGGCAAACGAGTACAGCGTGTCGCTCAGCATCCTCGTTTTCGCGCCGGCTATGATTTTCTCTGTTTGCGTGCCCAATCGTTTGGCGATCAACAACTTGAACAAAAATGTCAGTGGTGGACTGAATTTCAGACCACTGACAGCTACCAGCAGGCACTGGCGAATCGGCCGCCGCCTAAACATCGCAATCGACGCCCACCGCGTAAAAGGAAAGGTTCCAAAAAAGATGCCTGATGCCTATATTGGCTTAGGCAGCAATCTGGACCATCCTGATCAGCAGCTTAGGCGCGCTGTTGAATTACTGACGGAGCTGCCAGAGACAAAACTCATCGCTACGGCATCCATCTATCAAAGCCCAGCACTGGGTGACGTCTCTCATCCTGACTATTTGAATACTGTGGCGCGCATCAATACATCCTTGCTGCCGTTGCAGTTATTGGATGCGTTACAAGAGATTGAACAACAACGCGGACGGATTCGAACCCCAGGGCACCGCTGGGAATCGCGCACCATTGATCTTGATATGCTGCTATACGGTGATGAAGCTATTGGGCTGCCAAGATTGAACGTGCCGCACCCGGAAATGCTGAAAAGGGACTTCGTTATGATTCCTCTATTGGAAATTGTATCCTCTGATACTGTCATTCCAAATGCTGAGAATATAACGCTGCTCATCAAGCAGTGGGGGAAAATCGATTTGAAAAAAGTTGCTGAGCCAATAGAGATTGCTAATTAGCTATTCTCTTTTTTATCGGCATAACCACCCCGAATATTGCATGAATTACACGAGTTCTCGCTTATCTATTGATTCCACAGGAAATTCTTTTAACTTGCCCGTAATCACCGATACGAGACGCGTCAAAACAATTCCCTATTAAAACAATAGAATAAGCGATATTCTCATGAATTTATGCAATATTCGAGGCTACTGTCGGGCGTCGC
>CAZUAW010000163.1:0-5450 GCA_964618535.1 uncultured Thiotrichales bacterium | reverse complement strand
AAATCAATATCCTGCGCGATCATCACATGAATTCATGAAATATCCGGGCTAGAACAAATCGAACTGGCGCTAGCAGAAGTTGGCTTCCATCTGGATAACAGCTTGATCAACAAGATTAAACGCGCCATTGGATCGTATTATTGACTACTTTACCGAAGACAACCAACGCCGAAATCACGGCCTCTCAAAACTCACCTGCTCTGAAGGCTGTTCGATCAAGGTTTTTGCTGCCCGCTATCGGCAGCTAAGTCATGGCTGTCGGGATCCTCGTCCAGAGCATTTGCGCAGATATCTCTAAACTCATTTCAGCTGATCTAAGCCTCGCGCTAAATCCGTTTTAATATCTTCTATCCCCTCTAGCCCAACCGAAATCCGAATCAACCCATCTTCAATCCCAGCGGCATCACGCTGCTCAACGGTTAGTCGCCCGTGCGTTGTCGTTGCAGGGTGAGTCACGGTACTTTTGGTATCACCAAGGTTTGCGGTAATCGAAATTATCTCGGTTGCATCGACGACCTTCCAGGCATCTTTTTGCCCACCTTTTAGCTCAAACGACAGCAGCCCGCCAAAATCACTTTGCTGCTGCTTTGCTAACGCATGCTGAGGATGACTTTCCAAACCAGGAAAATGAACCTCCTTCACCTGAGACTGTGCTTCTAACCACTGAGCCAGCACCAGTGCATTTTTGCTGTGCGCGGCCATGCGGATTGATAATGTTTCCAATCCTTTTAAAAAAATCCAGGCATTAAACGGGCTTAAAGTTGGTCCCGCTGTACGTAGAAAACCATACACATCGGTGCCAACAAGCTGCTTATCACCCACCACCGCACCACCAATGCAGCGCCCCTGTCCATCCAGATATTTAGTTGCCGAATGAATGACGATATCTGCACCATATTCCAGCGGACGCTGTAGCGCAGGCGTACAAAAACAATTATCAACTGCGAGTAAAATATTTTTCTGATGCGCCAACTCAGCCAGTTCAGAAATATCCGCGAGTACGGTTAACGGATTAGAGGGCGTTTCTAGAAAATACAGACGGGTATTTTTTTTGGTTGCCGCGTCCCAGGCATCAAGATTGGCAAGATCAACGTAATCCACCTCAATCCCAAATTTGCTCAGATAATTATTAAATAAAACCACCGTTGTGCCAAACACAGAACGCGAACAAACAACATGATCACCGGATTTTAATAGCGCCAGACAGGTCGATAAAATTGCCGCCATGCCAGACGCAGTCGCCACGCAGGACTCCCCACCTTCCATCGCAGCAAGACGCTGTTCAAAGGTACGCACAGTGGGATTGGTAAAGCGCGAATAAATATTGCCAGGGTCTTCGCCGCTAAATCGCGCGGCCGCTTCTGCTGCGGTATTAAAAGTGAAACTGGAAGTTGGGAATATAGGCTCGGATTGCTCGCCTTCTTCCGTCCTCACCTGCCCGGCTCTAACCGCCAGCGTTTCAAAACTGAAACCATTTTCGTCATGCATAAAAAAACCTGCTCAGTGAATCACTAAAGCAGGTTTTCTGAATATCAAAAAGCGCTGCTTTAGCTGAATTTAAAAAACGCCCGCAATCTGCAAAATCAAATCGGCGCTCATTGAGATTAGCGTTTAAAACAAGCTATTGCAACATTGCCCCAGCGCCCATTTGTTTCGCCAGTTGTTTAAAATGCTGCCGATAGTAAAGCACCGCACTGCTGCCATCGGCACTCACGTCATACACTCTCCAGCCCTGCGCGGAATTGGCAAAGCGGAACACCAGTCGGGTTGATTTGCCATCGGGATAAAGCGCTCGTGCCAGCACATCAATCAACTGCTCATCTTTATTGATGCGTTTTTTCAACAGTCTGATTTTGGGCTGCTCACCCGATGTAGCCACTAAATACTCAGTAAAGCCACGGAAAAACATGCCTCCAAGCTTTGTTGTAAACACTTGTTTTTGCTCAGAACTCATGCGTTGATAGTGCTTTCCTGCAACCAGTTTCGCCATTTTTTGCATATCAAATTTCGGTTGAATCTGCTGATTAAGAAACGCATCACGTGCCTTTGGATCATTAAACTGATCACTATTCATGAATGTTTGCAGCTGATAAATACCTTGGCGAAAAATATCTGCAGGGGTGGGCTTACGCTCCGTCTGTTGCGGCATAGCTGAGTCAGTCGTTGGCGCAGTTTCAGCCATCGCTAACGAACTCCCAAGTAAAATTAACAAACTGGGTAATAGAAATTTTAACGCGAACATCGGGCTACTCCTAAGTGCTGGGTTGGTATTGGTTATACGCTTGTTTCCAACAAGGCGCAAAGGCTATGATTGATGTAATAAAAAGGTCACTACAAAATCAGCAATCAGGGAACCCACAAAGTCTGATGACTCACCATTCACAACGCGATAGCGCAATCGATATTTTGCGAGGCATCGCCATTATCACCATGCTGCTGGCAAATCTGATGGGGTCAACCACGGCAGAACCTCATCCGTTGAGTCTACGCGCAGCAGGTTCATTCGCCGCACCTTTATTCATTCTACTGGCAGGCATGATGGTCGGGCGCGGCATCGAAAAAAAGGGGTATAGCATCGGCCATTTCAGCAAGCGAGGATTATTTTTAATTCTCATTGCTGCCATTATTTGCGACATGTTAATTTGGGGCGTATTGCCGTTTCTAAATATGGAAGTCCTGTACTTAATTGGCATCTCACTTCCCATCGTCGCGGCGCTCTATCGACTCCCTGTAAAACTGCAACTGCTTATAGTTATCGCTATCTTTGCACTAACGCCATTACTGCAAACTTTGGTTGGCTATAAGCCCGGTGTATTTGGCTACTTTATTCCTAAAAGTCAGGCAACGTTAGACTACGTATTAACGGATTTACATCGCTTCTTACAAACAGGTTATTTAAAACAAGTATTTATTGATGGCTGGTTTCCGGTTTTCCCCTGGATTGGGTTTGCGTTACTAGGCGGTGTCATCGCCAAGTTGAGATGGGCTAACAATCAGCAACATAAATTTGCTTCGCGGCGTATTTTAATCGGCTCTATTTTAGTACTGACTATCGGAATAATCGTATGGAGCGTTTATCCTGGCGCTCTATATGTGCGACTGGGTTTTTCTGAATTATTCTATCCAGCCACTCCTGGCTATATTGTTACCGCCATTGGCGTTATCGCGCTGCTATTCTGGATCGCTGACAAGCAACCGCAACTCAGTATTTGGCGACCTGTAAAAATCATGGGCGAAAGCGCGCTATTTCTGTATCTTCTGCAGTGGATCATCATCGACCATATCATCGACAGATTTGCGCAGAAAATTGATATTAACGAATTATTACTCTGGTATCTATTATTAATAAGTACCTGCTTTGGCATTGCCTACTTACTCACAATAGTGAGAAAAAAATCACCCAAAATGCCAGCCGCTGTAAAATTCATACTGGGATAAATAAAACACACCTATGGTTAACGACGAACGTTATCAATTAATATTAGATTGGATAAACTCTCTGCCTGAGTTACAGAATGCCAGATTGTCTGTCGCATCCGCTGATGCCAGCTTCCGCAGATACTTCCGCGCAACCACTGATGAGAAAAGCTACATCATTATGGATGCGCCACCCGATAAAGAAGACACCCAAACATTTGTTACTGTGACCAAACTGTTAGCCGAAAAAAACGTCCGCGTTCCGCAAATTCATCAAATCAATTCCGCGCTAGGCTTCCTGTTACTCGACGACTTTGGTGACCAACAATATCTACCCAATTTAAATCCAGACTCTGTTGATGCACTTTACAGCAGCGCATTAGATAGCCTTAAAACCATCCAGCAAGCAAACACAGCATCGCTACCGAAATATAATAAAAATCTCCTCAGCTTCGAAATGTCGCTATTTACTGACTGGTACCTAGAAAAACAATTAGAGACCTCTCTCTCAAAACAACAACGCGAAGATCTAGAACATTGTTTTTCACCATTAATCGTTAGCGCAGCCGAACAACCACAAACTTTTGTGCATAGAGACTATCATTCAAGAAACTTAATGCTAATTGATCAAGGCTCACCTGGCATCATAGACTATCAAGATGCCGTACTTGGCCCCTACACCTACGATTTAGTATCGTTGTTACGAGATTGCTACATTGCATGGCCTGAGCAAAAGGTAGAATCCTGGGCTTTATCCTTTAAACAGAGAATTGAACAGAACTCCATTAACAAAGTTTCAGATCAAACGTTTTTACGCTGGTTTGATTTAATGGGCATACAACGACACTTAAAAGCCATAGGCATTTTCTCAAGGCTAAATAAAAGAGATGGAAAACCTGGGTACTTAAAAGATATCCCCAGAACACTAAACTACGTTATCAATGTCGCCAACAAACATCCCGAAACTCAGCCCTTGGCAGCATTGATTAAATCGTTATGACTATCGCCATGATATTAGCAGCAGGGCGAGGTGAACGGATGAGACCTCTAACTGACTCCACCCCTAAGCCGCTATTAAAAATAGCGGGCAAACCCATAATTGAATACCACATAGAACGGCTGGTAGCCGCCGGTTATGAAAAAATAATCATTAATACTCATTACCTCGCCGATCAAATTCACACACATCTAAAAAGCGGAGAGCAATTTAACATCGCGATAGAATATTCTAACGAGCAACCAGAAGCCCTTGAAACTGGCGGAGGAATATTTCAAGCATTACCCCAATTAGGCGATGACTTTTTTTGTGTTATAAATGGGGATGTTTTTTGCGACCATGATTTAAAACCGCCAACATTCGATACTGATATGCTTGCGCACCTGATTCTAGTAAAGAACCCTCAACATAATAAAAATGGGGACTTTGGGTTAGACAATGCATTGGTGACCAATAAAAGAGAATATACCTTTAGCGGCATCGGCTGGTACCATCCGAAATTATTCAGCCATTGTATCGCTGGGAAATTTCCATTAGCGCCAATTCTTAGAAGATATGCTGATGAGCATAAAATTAGCGGCAAGTTACATACAGGTGCCTGGGTTGACATTGGGACGCCTGAGCGACTGACTCAAATAAATCAGCACCTGTAACTGAGTTTTTCCTAGAGCGGCCCTCTAACGAACAGAGCAATAAAATCCGTATAGCAGAGCTAAGCCTAAGATTCAGCCACAGCTTTGTGTGATTTTACCGTCTAATACTGAAAACATCATGAGGATAGATCAAGCCACAGTAACTTACTTTTTCAGCGCCAGGGTATGCAAAGCGATAAAATTGTGAAGATGCAACAGCAATCACAAGCGCAATAAAGGCATAAAATTCAATTATATACGACATAAAAAACAATACCTTTTTATAAATTTTGAAAAGTTCTCATATACGTGATTCATATCACAAAAATAGGTAGGAAAGATAAGCTACGCTACAGCGTTAGACAGAAGCAGGCATTAAGTCACTATACGGAACGCCGTCTAGT
>CAZUAW010000162.1:0-5461 GCA_964618535.1 uncultured Thiotrichales bacterium | reverse complement strand
CTCCCTGTGAAAACAATATATTAAGCGAGATTCTCATGAATTCATGCAATATCCGAGCTAGGAATTAGATTGTATTATGTGTAAACAATCAGATTGTAGTTGACAATCATAATCATTACTATTTACAGTGCGTTGTTTACTACTCTTTGGTTTTGCAAGTAGCCAGGTCACATTTTGATAGTGAAGTCAGAGCAAAGAACCCTTTAAAATCGATTTAACAGGAGTCCCTCCGGATGAAAATGAAGATTCTAGCCGCAGCCATTATTGCTTCAGTACAGCTTGCTGGCTGTAGTAGTAGCAGTAACCCCACACCAACCAATGTCATTGATATTGTAAACGTAAAAAAGGTGCTGGAGACAAATGCCGATATTGCCCTGGCTGCCTACACTGATTCAGTCGATACCGCTGAAAAATTGCAAACAGCACTCGCTACATTCAAAGAAACACCGACTCAGGCGAACCTTGATGCAGCGAAAAAAGCCTGGTTGGTTTCACGTGAGCCTTATGGTCAGACTGAGGTTTACCGATTTCGTTTAAGCCCGATTGATTCCACAGATTATTCCTCTGAAGATGGTCCTGAAGGTGATATTAATGCCTGGCCGTTGGGCGAGTCTTTGATTGATTACGTTGTAGAGGGTACTGATTTTGGTGCTGATCAAACCGATGTGTTGCATCATGGGAATGAAGATTTGGACTACCCTACTGAGAATATTATCAATTCATCCATTGCGATTAATAAAGCCCTCATCAGCAACACCGCGACTGCGGATGATGAGCATGATGTTATTGCAGGCTACCACGCAATTGAATTTATGCTTTGGGGTCAGGATTTAAATGCTGACGGTAGTGGAGATACAGAAACAGCCGGTAATGGCCAGCGTGAATCTGCAACCTATGATGCCACTCGTGCAACCGGTGGACACAGACCGTTGACAGATTTTACGACGGCTGATAATGCTGATCGTCGTCATACCTATATGGAAGTCGTTGCTGCCAAATTGGTCAGTGATCTGAAAGCTGTTCGTGGTGGATGGGAAGTCGGTGCCTCGTACCGCACAGCATTCACTGCCGCTGCCGACGAAACAGAGGCAAAACAGAAGCTTGCTGAGATTCTGACGGGTATGGGGACTCTGGCTGAAGGCGAGCTGGCAGGCGAGCGGATGCAAATTGCCTTTGCATCAAACTCTCAGGAAGATGAGCATTCCTGCTTTTCAGATAATACCCATCGGGATATCGTCTTGAATGCCATGGGTATTCTGAATAGCTACAACGGTGAGTACCTAGGTTATGACAGCAATGACGATGGCGTTCCTGATGTCACCACAAATGCTGTCGACGGCTACGGTCTGGATGACTATCTGGCTGCGGTAAACTTGACAGCTGAGGCCGCTGATCTGAGTGCAAAGCTTGCGACAACCAAAGACAACTACATGGCTATTGACGCACTGGCGCGCGCGGGTACTCCGGTAGATGTTCAGATTCTGGAAGCAACAGCCACAGAGCCGATGGCATTAACCATCAAGTCGCTGAACGCTGAGTCAAGCTCAATTGCCAATCTGGCTACTGCACTGGGAATTACGGGCGATGTTGTTGATCCAGATGGTTCTGACTGTGATACCAGCAATCCTACTGAGGAATGCTAGAACGCATTAGCACTTAAAGTTTTAGGTGGCGATAAGCATCGCCACCTAAGTTTTTCTTAAGGTTTAAAATTGAAATTCATGGAGCAACTCATCAAGGATTAGATGATTAATTCCTAATATGAAAATAGCCGTTATTACGGTTCTGATAGCTTTGGCATTATCAGTGTTGCTAATAGTTAGCCAAACCCAATTCAGCAATGATGGCATTCCACCCATTGAGGCATCGGAGTCCTTGCCAGGTGGTGCAACCACTGTGAGTGTCCAGCCACGCCCATCATTTATGCTACCCTCCAATAATTTGCCACAAGATCAGCGCCCTGATTTTCATGCGGGCAAAGCTCTGGCACATCAACCCTGGGTGAGAGCACCTACCATTACCACCGCTAGAGATGGGCTTGGCCCGCTCTACAATGCACGCACATGCTTAATGTGCCACATTAATGGTGGTCGCGGACTGATGCCAAAAAATGATGAGCAAATGCTCATACAGGCTTTTTTGCGTCTGAGTTTACCTGGGGAGGACAAAGTACATGGAGTGGTGCCAGAGCCGGTTTATGGTGACCAGTTACAGTCACAATCTGTCGCTTTAGCACATCAACTACGCACTAGCATTTCTGCACAAAAATTAAAAAGCAAAGAAGTCGCACCAGAAGCTTATGTCTATATTGATTGGCAGAAAAAGACTTTCCAATATCCTGACGGAGAGCAGCTGAATTTACGTTATCCCAAAGTGCTCATAAAAAATCTCGGTTACGGTGAGCTGCATCCCGAAACATTGACCAGTTTGCGCAATGCGCCACCGCTACAGGGTGTGGGTTTACTGGAATTAATTGCGCAACAGGAAATTAATGACTATGCCGATCCTGATGATACGAATGAGGATGGTATTTCCGGTCGAGTTAATCAGGTTTGGGATTTTGAGGCGAAAAAAACCACTGCCGGACGTTTCGGTTTAAAAGCCAATAAAGCCAGCGTTCGATTTCAGACTGCCGGAGCATTTGCCGATGATGTGGGTATTACCAATCCTGTATTTCCGCATCAGCCATGCACCGAGCAACAGGAGCTCTGTAATCGAACACCCAGCGGAGTGGATGAATCTGAGGATGGCGAAGTCGCGGTTGAATTACCAGAATCCTTGTTAAGTCTGGTGGTGAACTTTACGCGCAGCCTGGGTGTTCCTGAACGGCGGAATATAAACGATTCAGCAGTGAAAGATGGCAGGAAATTGTTCTACCAGTCGGGCTGCAATCAATGTCATCGCCCTAGTTATGTAACGATGAAATCGAGCGAACTGCCTCATTTATCCGAGCAAAAAATCTGGCCCTATACCGATTTACTGCTCCATGATATGGGGGAAGATCTTGCGGATGGCCGACCAGACTATCAGGCAAGTGGGTCAGAATGGCGAACGCCACCGCTATGGGGTGTTGGTTTAGGTGCAGAGGTTAACGGCAGTGGCGTGCTGCTACATGACGGGCGTGCTCAAAGTATTGAAGAGGCAATTGTCTGGCACGGTGGTGAAGCACAATCCGTGAAACAGAAATTTGTGAATCTTGATCGCCATGAGCGTGAAAAGCTGATTAAATTCGTGGAGTCATTGTGAATAAGGCAACTCAAAGTATGAATGCAGTTCATTGCGAAGAGCCGCTTCTGAAAAGTCGTAGACGATTTTTAAGTGGGCTTATGTTACTGGGCGTTTCTCCGGTATCTCTTGCATTATCATTTAAAAATAAAACACCAAAAGAGCATTTTGTTTCTGCACAAGGCAGTGAGTTAAATAACTACGGCTTGAGCTGGTATGACGTTAATTCAAAAAACCTGAAAACCACGTTATCCGGTTTTAGAGGTCATGGTGCAGCTCAGCACCCGGTGCGAACCAGCTCAATTGTCATGTTTGGGAGAAGGCCGGCTACTCTTGCAATTGAAGTGGATCTTCTGAACGGTAAGGTTAAGAACACTTTTCACTGTGTAGATAACCGACATTTTTTTGGTCATGGTTGTTTCAGCCAGGATGGAAAAACACTGTTTACGACTGAAGCAGATGTTTTGTCGGGCAAAGGAAAAATTGGGATTCGTGATGCACTCACTTATCAAAAGATCGGCGAATATGAGAGCTATGGCATCGGCCCCCATGAGCTTAAGCTCTTGCCTGATGGTAAAACACTCGTCATCGCTAATGGTGGTATTCATACCCATCCTGATACAGGCCGAAAAAAACTCAATCTGGATCACATGCATTCGAGTTTGACCTATGTCGATGTGGTCTCTGGGAAAAAGCTGGATGATTTTAGCGTTTCCGAACCCAAAGCCAGTATCCGTCATTTAGACGTCGCAGCGGATGGAACCGTTGCGCTAGCCATGCAAGTGCAGAGGGTTGTTGCGGGCCATGAAAATACCGTACCGCTTGGTGCAATTCATAAACCAGGTGAATCAATTCGGTTACTGGATAACCCGCAAAGCCTGATCCATCAAATGGATGACTACATGGGAAGCGTTGCGGTTAATAGCAAACATCGGCTTGCTGGTTTTACCAGTCCGCGTGGCAATCTTGTTGTGTTTTGGAATATCGATAGTGGCGAGTTGGCAGGCTATCACCAGCTCAGCGATGTTTGTGGTCTGGCGGTAACCTCAGATCAGCAAAACTTTGTCATCAGCAGCTCTTTTGGCCAGATCAGAAAAATTAGCGCAACAACACTGATTGAAGATAAGGCCGCAAGAATTCAATTATCGGATACACGGTGGGATAACCACCTATTGACCGTTACGCTTTAAATTATTCTTTGGAAGTATCATGTTTAAAAAAACCTTTGTTAGTCTGATTTGTATCGTGGCGATTACCGGTTGCGGTGAACGCCAAAATAATTTGTCAGGAGCCACCGTAGGCACCTTATCTTTGGCGCTCGAAGAAGCGGTTAATAAAAAGATATTGCCGACAGTCAGTGGTTTTTCTTCACAAGCGACGAGCTTTAAAAGCACTGCGGAAGGTTTTTGCAATACGCCATCAACGACAACGCTTGATGCACTGCAACAAGCCTGGAAATCACTATCTGCTCAATGGTACAAGTTGGCAATTTACAATTTTGGCCCCGTTAATAATGATTTGATTTTCCCACGCATTAATTTTATCGACTCATTAAGGCTTCGTGGTACCAACTACAAAGCAACCGTGCGAGATGAAATTACCAAAAACCTGGCAAGTGACGCCACTCTGGATACTACTTTTTTTGATAATAAAAATTTTAATCGTGTTGGTTTACTAGCACTTGAATCTTTAGTTTTTGAAACAGCAGCCAGTGAGCATTCAAACGTGGGTCTGGAAATTATTGCTGAATATGAGAATTCTGCAAGAAAATGCGAGATTCTAAAAGGGCTGTCCAGCCAGATTGTTAAACATGCCACTGATATTCAGAATGGCTGGAATGTGAATCACAATGAGACGGGAAAACCATTTAAAACGATTTTTCTAAATGACGAACTGGAGAGCGGCACTCCAGCGTTGACAGAGCTTATTGCCTCGATTCAAGGGCACCTGGACTATTTACAAAAACGTCATGTAGCAACTGTTGCGGCACAAATATCTGATTATTCCTGGGAAAGCATTACCGCTTCCATCGATGAAGTGGATGCTTTACTCAATGGGACGCAAGAAACGACGGTGAGTTATTTTGGTTTAATGACTGCTGCCGGGTTTCAAAGTGCAGTTGATCAGGTTAAAGAAAATATCATTGTCGTTCGTCAGAACTTACAAGCTGAAGACGCAACATTACTTGAAATATCCCTTGGCAAGCTCGATGGGAATTTGAAACGTGAAATTCCTG
>CAZUAW010000161.1:4241-5468 GCA_964618535.1 uncultured Thiotrichales bacterium | reverse complement strand
CTAGAGCTGTTGGCAAGAGTTGATCCCAGGTGATCCACAAAATTTGCCCGACCAATAGATCTTTGAGTGATTCACCACCATGCGGATTATCTGCCAAAAGCAAAATACTGGCCGTTGCCGAGAGTATGAATGTCACGCCAATAAGGGCTTCTTGAAACTGCTGATAGTGCTTTTCAAGCCAGCTTAATCCCATCGCTGCAATTAATGCACTGCTCACCGCCGCCAATTGTACTTCCCAATCATGTGCTTCCCAGCCAAAGCGATAAGCGGCTATAACCCCTAGCCCTGCAATTTGAGCAATCGCCAGATCAATAAAAATAATCCCACGTTTAAGCACTTCCTGCCCCAGCGGTACATGGGTTGCCAGTATCAATAGGCCTGCGACAAAAGCTGGCCCGAGAATGGATAGTTCCAGTCCCACATAGCTCATGTGCCAGCACTCAATAATTGCCCCAAGAGTCTGTCGAACCATTGGATCAGGTTCTCCTTATCAGCGGGGCTAAAGGGTAAAGATCCATGTCACTATGACTCAAAAAAATAAAACCACATCTAACCGCTTGATGACTCACTTATCCGTCAACATAATGTTGTTGGAATACTAGTGCATTGAAACTACAAGGGTAACGAAGGGTAGCTGGCTGAGCGAGTGCCTGGGATTGGTAAGTTGTCGGCGGCGTGATAGGTGAAAACCAGGGAGGTTTTGACTTGCTCGCTCTGGTTTTGTCCGGCGGCGTGGAAAGCTTGGCTGTGGAAGAACAGCACATCTCCGGCATTTAGTTCAACCGAAATTGCTGAGTTGATGAGCGTTTTATTTTCTTTTAAATCGGTTCGCAAAAAGAGATTGCGATCCAATCGTCCACGCTTTATTAGTTGTTTGTGGGTTTTCGGGATCACCATTAAGCCTCCGTTTTTTGGGCTTTCTGACCCAAGCGCCAACCAGACGGAGACAAGGTCTGGTTGATCAAATGACCAATAGCGGTTGTCTTGATGCCAAGAGGTCATGCTGCTGTAGCCGGGGAATTTGGTCATCATGCAGTTATGGTGGCTTTGCGAGAGCATGACTTGGTCGGTTTTCAGAAATTGAGTGAGGTGCTGTTTAAGTACTGTGCCAGTTGCCCAGTCCCGATAGGTTTTGCTGCGGCCACAGGCATGTAGCAATCGTCTGGGGGTGTTGCCGCCGAGGCTTTTCCGATCGTCGGGCGCGCCGGGGTATTGCACGTCAGCTTC
>CAZUAW010000161.1:0-4141 GCA_964618535.1 uncultured Thiotrichales bacterium | reverse complement strand
ATCCATGATCAAGAGGCACGCTGGTAGGTTCGGTCAATGTAGTTTTCAATCAGCAGACGAAAATCAGCCGAGATGGTGTCACCTTTGAGCGTGACATCTTTCTTGCCATCGATGTAAACGGGTGCGACAGGTTTTTCGCCATTTCCGGGCAGACTAATGCCGATGTTAGCTTGCTTGCTTTCGCCGGGGCCGTTAACGACGCAGCCCATGACAGCGACAGTCATGTTTTCAACGCCAGTATAAGATTCTCTCCAGAGTGGCATTTGCTCGCGCAGGTGATCCTGGATTTCTTCAGCAAGCTGCTGGAAGTATTCGCTGCTGGTGCGACCGCAGCCAGGGCAAGCGACCACGGCTGGGGTGAAGGCGCGCAGCCCTAATGTTTGCAAAATTTCTTGCGCAACGATGACCTCTTTGGTGCGTTCACCGCCGGGTTCTGGCGTGAGGGAAATTCGGATAGTATCGCCAATACCTTGCTGCAACAGAACCGATAACGCTGCGGTGGAGGCGACGATACCTTTGCTGCCCATGCCGGCTTCTGTCAGACCAAGATGCAGGGCGTAGTTGGACTCTTCAGCAAGTCGAGTGTAGATGCGGATTAGGTCTTGTACCGCGCTGGTTTTGCAGGAGAGGATAATTTGTTCAGCAGACAGGCCGATTTCTTCGGCTTTTCTGGCGCTGCCAATGGCTGACTCTATTAAAGCGTCGTCTTGCACGCTTTGCAGTGAAGCAGGTTTTGCGAGTTTGGCATTGATATCGAGCTTTTTCGCCAGCAGGTCTTGATCCAATGACCCCCAGTTAACACCGATGCGAACAGGTTTTTCATGGCGACAGGCGAGTTCGATCATCTGTGCGAACTTTTCATCGCGGCGTTTGCCCCTGCCGACGTTGCCTGGATTGATGCGATATTTTGCCAGCGCTGCCGCGCATTCAGGGTATTTAGTGAGTAACTTGTGACCGTTGAAATGAAAATCACCCACTAAGGGTACTTCACAGTCCATTGCTGCGAGTCGGTCGCGGATTTCAGCAACTGCTTTGGCGGACTCTTCATTATTAACCGTGATGCGCACCAGCTCGGAGCCTGCTTTAGCAAGTTCAGCAATCTGTGCGGCAGTACGTATCGCATCGGCAGTATCCGTATTGGTCATGGACTGCACCACAATTGGTGCGTTGCCACCGACCATAATGCCGCTAACTTTTACGCCGCGCGTTTGATATCTATTCAGTTGTTTCATTGGGTTTGGTGCGAAGGAGAATGGTCGCGAGTATATCACCGTCTTGGGTTGCCAAACGATGTGAACCGGTAGACCAGAAAGACTCGACTCGTTGGCCTTGCAACGCCCAGACGTTACGCAGATCCTGGCTGCTAGGGCTGATCAGAGAATCCCCTTTGAGCAAGCCTTTTTCGGAGCGAATAATAGCGATGTAATCGGCAGCTGGATGGGGCTGGGAATTGAGCCAGCCAAGAAAATTATTGGCTTGCGGAGGAGCCAGGTCTGATAGCAATTGACCTGATCTGGAAAGATTTTTTTCGCCGATCATGCGGGCAAAGATACCCACTGGGCTACCCGCGAGGAGTGAACCAGCGACAGCAGCACTGGTGCCGAGGTTTGGTGTGGCGATTGATATTAGTTGAGATACATCGTGTTCAGGGTGCGTCACCATTACCGCCCGCGCCACGATACCACCTGCAGAATGACCGATCAGGCTAATGGCTTCTTCAGGCGAAAATTGTTTTATTGATTGAATAACGGCATGTAGGAATCCAACTTGAAACAGGATGGGAGCATTGCTAGGCAAGTTCACTGTGTACAGCAGCTTGTCCCCTTTGGCGCGTAAATTGGGACCAACAATCTGTCGTGCTCGATAATTAAAGCTACCTGCGTCCTTCCAGTCTGCAGTGATGAGTGGTTTGAATACCTGGCTGGAGTGCCAAATTTCTCCCGAAGATTGATAGCCATGCACGAACACGGCGATTCCAGCATGTGAGCTAAACGGTAGTAGTGAAAGGATTAATAGCAGGGTAGTTTTCATTTTTCTGGATAAACGGTTGAAACATAGGAAGGAATGTCACAAAACATGCATCGAAACCACTAAAAACCCTGATTAGACGCTTTGACATTCTAGAAATGGTACTTGGGACAAATTAAAACAGCAGTTGGTACTTCATAATTCGTTCTTGACTGCAAAAAAGCAAGTCTCTGCATACACGAACTATAATTATATTAGGAAAAACGATTGACTGATTTAATAAATTTCTTGCTGTTGGTGGGAACAAGTGACTAGCCTCGCGGGGTTCATCGTAGCTATGCTACTGACGATGGTGTTGATGCCTTTTGTAAAACAAATGGGGTATCGATTCCAGATCGTAGACATGCCTAACAAGCGCAAAGTGCATACAACACCAATCCCTAGAATTGGCGGTGTTGCGATTGTGCTGGGCGCAGCTGTACCACTCATAATCTGGCTTGAGCTCAGTACCGCAATTAAAGGTTATTTAGCCGGTGCTCTGGTTATTCTGGTATTCGGAATTCTAGATGACCGACATGAGCTCAACTACAGACTTAAATTTGGTGCACAGTTTCTGGCGGCATTTTTTGTTACGGTGTATGGCGGGTTGCAGTTAAACGAGATACATATTCTCTCGTATCATCTCATTTTGCCAGAACCCCTCGCCATTGCTGGTACGGTGTTCTTTATTCTAGCGGCAGTCAATGCGATCAATTTCTCGGATGGGCTAGATGGACTTGCCGGTGGTGTTGTACTGATTAGTTTAGCGGCAGTCATGGTGCTGGCAATGAGGGTTGGTGCAACAGATATCATCTTAATCTGTGCAGTTCTAATTGGCAGCTTGTTGGGTTTTTTACTGTTTAATAGCCACCCCGCGCAGATTTTTATGGGTGACAGTGGCAGCCAGTTTCTGGGTTTCTCTCTCTCAGTGCTAACCATTCATTTAGTTCAAGGTAGCCCCCCTGGACAATTTAGTACCTTCCTACCGCTGGCATTAATCGGGTTGCCAATTGCTGATGTATTTCTTGTGATTGTCACTAGGGTTCTACAGGGGAGTAGTCCCTTCAAACCTGATAAAAACCACATTCACCATCGCTTGATGGCTCTGGGCCTGAAGCAATATGGTTCTGTATTTGTTATCTACATTATTCAAGGCATCATTGTTACCACTGTGATGCTGAATCGATATCAGGGCGATACTTTTTATATTCTGTTTTTCCCGTTAGTGGTGATCTTCATCACTGCCATGATATTGATGCTGGAAAGATACGAATCTATTCCCGGCGCTTATCATATCAATGCCTTAATTCATGCGCCGGAAAGAGGCTTGAGACGCTTTAAAAAAATGGTGACCCAATTTGATTTGGCGCGTTGGTCTCGGTTGGTCTCTATTGCATTGATTGTTGGGTACTTGACGCTCAGTACCTTTGCGATTAAGCCGGTTTCGATTGAAATTGGCGTTATCTCTGCTGCATTGTTTATTCTTTTGCTGATTTTTCAACCCATTCAGATTACTGAAAAACTATCTGGCTGGTTCACTCGGTTCATTCACTATTTGTCGATTAGCGGCATTCTGTTTTTAGTCTATACAACTCCGGGTATCGTCGAGCAATATAAACCTCACGTGGACATACTTTTTGTGATGCTGGCGCTGTTGGTCATTATTGGTATTGAATATTCAGATGATTCTCGGCTCAACGCACGGCCTATTGATTTTCTGGTGGTGGTGACTGCATTTATTCTATCAGGTATGAGTGGAGAGACTTTTGGCGCTCAGTTATACTGGATTATTGCTGTACATTTGCTGGTAATATTTTACGGAATTGAGCTGGCGCTGGTGTTCTATCGGAACACCAAGACGGTAAACTTTATTCAGATTCTATTTTCGTTACCTTTGGCAGTGCTAATGGTGCGGGGGATCTTTTTCTAAGACTGCTCGCTCAGTTTGATTGCGGTAGTTAGTTCTCTCAGTATCCCTTGAACCTAGAAAAATCAGTTGGATCGCGAAAGTCCACGCAATCCATTGACGTGCATGGATGCACTAATGCAGCGGTTGCAGGATGCAAAAGAGCGTAGACGCACCTAGCCCGAATATTTCATGAATTACACGAGTTCTCGCTTATCTATTGATTCC
>CAZUAW010000160.1:0-5475 GCA_964618535.1 uncultured Thiotrichales bacterium | reverse complement strand
CCCCAATAACCATCAGGGTTGTTCGTGCTGGTTCGAGCGGATCCAGGAAAATACCTAGGCGTTCGAGATAGCATAGCGTTTTATTTTTCTCGATATGGGGGAGCAGACCTTCCAAGCTCTTCGGTCGAGAGACCAAGGTTGCAATGGGAAGTTTTAGAAACGAAGGATCAATTGCAGTGATCCTTATTCCAAACTCTAACCCCCTGGCTTTGATTAGTCCTTCAAAGCAAGGATCTCGTCCTGGAATTCTCTGGAACCCGTACCGAACCAGGGTTCGAGCGATGATTGAAAGATTTTCTTTAAGCAAGCCGGTTACGCTGATTTCATGGTTTTTGTTTTTGGTGGGTCTGGGAGTTTGTGTTGCTTGACTGGAAGGCTTCTGACCGCTGCTGCGATTTGAAATATTTCAACCCACTCGGGACGATTAGGTATACGTGAGCCGAATATCTTTCGTAGCTGGACCAAGCTACTTTCACTAGTCAACGCTTGGCAAAGAGCAATCTCTACATCTTGTTTGAAAGCGTCGATTTTTTCGCGAATATCCCTCAGCTCATTATCAGAGGTTCCCCTAGGAAACATCACTTCACTGGTATCTACTGGATTCCTGATTTGCTCTGCAAACTGCGCTGGCATCGCTCTCGCTACTGCCAGCAGTGCTTGGCAATCAGTGGAAAAATGATCCAAAGACTCATTGAGATGCTGATCAAACGTCTCTGCTGCAGCAACCATCAGTGTTATCGACGATGGCCCTCCAGCTTCCCAAGTAAAATCTCGCCATGCTTTAACGTAGCGACATACACGTCTGAGGCGTCGGGGATGTAATTGGCACTCGTTTTCGAACCAACGCTGTAACTCCATAGGATCCGATGACTTCCAATGTTCATTATCATCATGCATCGCTAGATATACCTTTTCTGGATCCAAAAAAACTTCTTCATGGAAGGAGATTCCATCAGCAAACAGCGATTCGTTGGCTTGCATATGAGATTGCAATGCAAGATATCGATCCTGTGGTATCGCATACACTGGTAGATCAATGTGAATGCGGTGATTAATTTTTAGTCTGAAACATGTGGGCTTGGTTTCAAAGCCCCATCCTTGAAGTGTACAAAGGCTTTTAAGCATCTGTTCTACGAGGCTTAGCAACACCCTTTTAGCAGCAACAGGGCTTTCTTCAACAATATCCATTGGGAAATAAACTCCATCGTCCAAATCAATCTGCTGCGGTGGACACTGTGCTGGATCATTGAGGGTGCCATATATGAAGCTTCCCTGAGTCCAGAATTTAGGTGTGAGTTTGGATATATACTGAAGCTCATCCGAGCCAGAAGATTTAACCTGTTCACGGAGTCCCCGGAAACCTCTCCTCAAAGTCGAACGAATAAGTTTTCGTATCTCTTTGAGCTGCGTATGCTCAGTTTTTGAAATGGTTAGCTCGTTCAGGAAATGTTCTCTCTCCGGTGCAGTGTGGAGTAATTTCGGAATTTTATAGCGTTGAATCATAGTTATGTCCTCTCTGTGTTTTTATTTGGTCCGTAATAAAATGTTGGAATGGAAGCCCGGTGGTTTGAAAATTTCTGGAATGTTGGTTGGCTAATTATCTTTTGTGCTCGATCCTTGCCCCTACCTCTTAAAGTGCTTGCAGCAGCATCCGAAGAATTATCTAATTCCAGTAGTTTGGATTGGTCTGGTGTTTGTTTATCGTCAACCTCTAGCAGATTATCTTCAGGTATTAGATGCTTAACTATTTGATTGTGCAGCCCTTCGTTAGCAGAAAGCGTCAAGTCAATTAAGTCTCTTCCCTTATTCCAACCCCAATAGCCACGCTTGAGTTTTTTACTCTGGTCAGCAGATTTTTCCAGCCCCATGGTACCGACCAGCATCAGACGGATTTGACTGTCAGATTTTCCCAGGAAGTATCGAGCTTCATGAAGCCCCATCAGTGCAGGAGAATTTGCCGCGAGCCCGCCATCAACATACCAACGATCATCTATTTGGTGAATGGGAAAGTAAGTTGGTGCAGCACTTGTGGCCAACGCAACATCGATGATTGTTCGTTGCCAGTCGCTCTGGAAATCTTTGTGATGTGGTGTTTTAAATACCTGAACACTCCCCGTGGTGTAGTTAACCGTAGGGACTAAAACTCGTGTTTTAAGATTTCCAATTGTCTGGTTCTTAAAGGCATTTTCTAAGACGTTTGAAAGAGCCTGTGTAGGAGGTTCTAATTCAGCACTGCAGTTGCGCTTTGTGCCTCAGCGCCAACCTACGACAGTTGTTTATTTAGACCACGGCACGTCATTGGCGTGCATGGTGACAAAAACAAACAGCACCCATATTTTCGCAGCAAAAATTTGAAAGCCACTCTCCTTTAGCGCTCCAGAAAACCGGCAAGTCTCAAATTGACTGTGTTAACTGAATCATTGGGTATCCATGACTTGTGGCACCAAAAGCAGCGGAACCTGCTGGATTTATGTCCCTGGATTTGGCTGGATTTACATCTGCGGATAAGTCGCTCTCTTAGCCTTCCACGCCATGCTCACGGGTGGCGTGGAATTGTATTTCTGGCCATTTTTCCTGCGCCATTTGCAGGTTGATATGCGTCGGGGCGATGTAGACGAGATCGTTGCCGTGATCTATCGCTAGATTTTGTGCGGCTTTGCGCTTGAACTCTTCCAGGCGTTGTTCATTGTCGCTGAGTATCCAGCGCGCGGTGTTGACGTTGACAGCTTCAAACGCACTCTCTACTTTGTACTCATCTTTCAATCGCTGTGCGACCACATCAAATTGCAATATTCCCACCGCGCCGAGAATTAAATCATTGTTATTCAGTGGCCGATAAAGCTGGGTTGCGCCTTCTTCACAGAGCTGGGTCAGACCTTTTAATAGCGCTTTCATTTTGAGCGGGTCTTTTAACTGTACGCGACGGAAAAGCTCCGGGGCGAAATTAGGAATCCCAGTAAATTGCAATTTTTCGCCCAGCGTAAAGGTATCACCGATACGAATGGTGCCGTGATTGTGCAAACCGATAATATCACCGGGATAAGCGCTTTCGATCTGACCCCGAGTGTCTGACATAAAGGTCAGCGCATCGCTAATTTTTACATCTTTGCCGGTTCTCACCTGATGTAATTTCATGCCTTTTTCAAACGTTCCTGAACAGATGCGGGTGAAGGCGATCCGGTCTCGATGCTGGGGATCCATATTCGCCTGAATCTTAAAGACAAATCCGGTGAAGTTTTCTTCATCCGGCTTTACTTCCCTTGTTGCGGTGGGACGCCATAATGGCGGTGGCGCGTATTTTACAAAATCATCCAGTAATTCACTGACACCAAAATTATTAATGGCAGAACCAAAATAAACGGGTGTTAACTCACCGTTTAGATAAGCATCGAGATCAAATTCGTGGCTGGCACCTTGTACCAGCTCTATCTCTTCGCGCAGCTCGTGCGCCTGATCACCAAGCACTTCGGTCAGACGCGGATTATCCAGTCCTTCAATCACTTCGCCTTGCTGAATTTTGCCGCCGTGATTGGGATCGTATAAATGCACTCGGTCGTTATGCAGGTGATAAACACCTTTTAAGCGTTTACCCATGCCGATGGGCCAGGTGACGGGCGAGCATTTTATTTTTAATACTTCCTCAACTTCATCGAGCAGATCAATGGGGTCTCTGCCTTCGCGATCCAGCTTGTTAATGAAGGTCATAATCGGCGTATCACGCAGCCGGCACACTTCCATTAATTTAATGGTGCGTTCCTCAACGCCTTTGGCAACGTCAATCACCATTAGCGCTGAATCCACAGCCGTCAGCGTTCGATAGGTATCTTCAGAGAAATCCTCGTGCCCCGGCGTATCGAGCAAGTTAACAATGCAATCGTTATACGGAAACTGCATCACTGATGAGGTAATTGAGATGCCACGCTCCTTTTCCATCGTCATCCAGTCAGAGGTCGCGTGCCGCGCCGCTTTGCGTCCTTTGACAGTTCCCGCCAACTGAATCGCGCGCCCAAATAACAACAACTTTTCAGTAATCGTGGTTTTACCGGCATCCGGATGCGAGATGATCGCAAACGTGCGTCTTCTCTTTATTTCATTGATAAAATTGCTATCTGCCATGCCGTAAAAACCTGTGTTGAACTCAAATTTGACCCATTGTTAGACCTGTTCGAGCAAATGGAATGCGCGAAAAGCACGTTATATTACCTGATCAAAAATCTTACGCACCGACAAATTCAAACAACTTAGTAAAATCATGCTTGTCGGCAGCTCTAAGTGCCACAATATATTGATCACGGCGCTCATTCATGGCTTCTAATTTGTAGCCGCCTGCCCAATCAATCGCAGGTGCGTCCATGAGCTTGGTGAGTATTGCATCCGCCATGATGCGTGCATGCCGACCATTCCCATTTGGAAATGGATGAATCAATACCAGCTTGTGATGATAGCGTGCAGCAAGCTCTACGGGTGGATAGGTTTCATGCGCTATCCAGTAGCGCGTATCATCTAATAGCTGTCGCAACTGAATTGCGATTTGTACCGGATCAACACCGATGTTCTTTTCTGTTTTACGGAACGTGCCAGCCCATTTCCACACTTGTCCAAATAGTCGTTTGTGAAGAATGCACACAAATCCTTCGCTTAAAATATCTGGATTCTTATGCTTTTTAAGCCACTGCAACCCTTCGATGATATTGGCTTGCTCTAACTGATCAAGCTCGCCTCTGGTTGTCACATGGACAAAGCGAAGCCCTTCCTTTTCATCTGGATCAAGGGGCGTTGCACCATCTGCTTCATCTAACCCATTACTCATTCATCATTCCATAAATCAGAGGGCATTTTCTCGATGATCTCAGAGGCAAGGCGATCAACTTCAAAGGCCAGTTGTTCATCGCTGAGCGCTTGCGCTTCAAGCGCCATCTGTGTGGACGCTACTTTGATCTGTTCTTTTGCCTTTAAAACGGCTCGATCTCTGATTAGGCTTTCAATCTCTTTTTCAGGAATGACCGCATAGACAAACCGGCAGTCCATGGCTTGTGCCATGCTTTGCATACTTTTAAGCGTGACACTGCCTGTCAGCTCAGCAGATTCCGCTTGTGAAACCCGCCCCTTGGTAACACCAAGACGGTTTGCCAATTGCGAACCTGACATGCCAAGGGCTTTACGTACTGTTTTAAGCCATCCCTCAGAGGTGGGCATTACATAGTCACCAAACTGCTTTAAAGCTTGGTTCACCTTGTTTTGATATTGCTTTAAAACAATCGTTTCAATGCCCATCGGATGACCTTAACCTATGATTCAAACATTATTAGTTTATCTAAAACTATACTATACCCCATAATTAGTCTATATATAACTAAACAATACAAGAGCATAAGTTTAGTTATATAGTGATTTATCTCTTTTCCACTTTCGGCGTAGCTACCCTGAAAGCGCGGCTTTTTACACCAGAGAATGCTCCGAATGGCGCTTACTTAA
>CAZUAW010000159.1:0-5483 GCA_964618535.1 uncultured Thiotrichales bacterium | reverse complement strand
CCGCCAGATAGCTCAGCATTGATCCCGCGATAGCCGATAAAGGCGGTGGCGCTGGGTAACACATCAATTTCTGCACGGAGTCGGAAATCGAGCAGCTGGTCGGTATCGCCAAAAGAGGTGATATCTGGGGCAAAAAAGAACTCGCCACCAAGTCCAATAGGGGTGTTGCCAGGAATGACATATTTAAGACCAAAACCTAGCGCCAGCGCACCCACATTGGCATCAACACCATCAACATTGCCGTAATACAGAACGGCGCCCAGCCCAAAGGCGATAGGTCGTTCGCCTACTGCCGCGCCACGCACCAACAAACCTGCGCTGGTTAAATAATCATCATCTTCTGTAAACAGCAGACCTAAACGTAAATCTGCACCACCAGAAGCGATGCTGGAAGAATCGACGATAAGCTCGGCTGCGGCTGTTTCATTGCTTAATGCAAGCTCCAGTTCAGCGGCTTGTAACGCGAAGGGAGATGCCAGAGAAACAACGCTGGTAATTAGTGCTGCTTTAAATGTCTTCAAATTATTTTGAGTTTTCATAGTGACTCCTGAGAATCTTTACTTTCCGCATCAAACTCTAAGGATGCCGAATTAATGCAATAACGAAGTCCGCTCGGCTGAGGGCCATCTGGAAAAACATGGCCAAGGTGTGCATCGCACTGTGCGCAACGGACTTCGGTTCGAGTCATCCCATGACTATGATCATGAATTTCCCTGATAGCATCCTCGCTAACAGGCGCCCAATAACTGGGCCAACCACTACCCGAATCATATTTTTCGGTAGATTTAAATAGTGCCGCATCGCAACAAATACAATTGTATTCCCCAGTGTCTTTACTGGCGTAGTATTTTCCGGAAAATGCCGGTTCGGTACCGCCTTCACGGGTGATACGAAATTGTTCAGCAGAAAGTTTCTCCCGCCATTGCGTATTTTCGTCTGTCATAAATGGTTAGTCTGTTTAAGTAGAGGCAATAATAATTCCACTGCTTGCTGAACGCCAGACTTCTTCATAGCGGGTCGGTGTCCTTGCGTTAATAATTCCATCACCTCGGTGGAAATATCTCCATTCAGCACTTGCTTTAGCGTCACGCTTTTAAATGCTACGATTTTTTTCAGCCATTGGATCAGAAAAGGTGTTTCTGCCCAGTTATCCCGCGCGATATTCAATACAGGTACACCGCAGCGCGCGGCTTCGGTAAAGGTACCATAGCCCGGTTTGGTGACGACTAAATCAACAGATCCAACCAGATCAGGATACGGCCAGTTTAAGTCGTTAATTTGATGCAGGTCTTTTCTTTTAGCTGGGAGTTCACCCTCAATTAGCCAGTGAATTCCTGCAAGCTCCGGCCACTGATCAGCCGTATGATTACCGGGGATGCCACCAAGACCGACCAAAATCAGCTTGGTCTTCGGATTCAATTGCAGCGTTTGTTTTAGCGCATCGCTACGCCGGGCGGGCGTTGCGGCGACAGGGTCAATCGGGCAGCGTTTAATCTTTCCATATCCCTCTAGCCATGCCATAGGAATACTCGGCTCGGGCTGAATAAAATAGTCTGCCGATGCATAAGCGACACGCATTTGCTCAATCTCCTGTCCGAGTGCTGTAGCAACCTGTGGGTTCTCCAACAATGTATCCACCCAATTCAACGAAGAATAGGCGACTGACGGAATGGCCGCCTCAGTGGCAGCTACCAAGGGCAAATAGGGTACATCTGCGATGACAAGATCTATTTCCAGGTCCAGCAATAGCTGTGTTTCTGCTTGCAGTTGCTCATCCCAGCGAGCATGAAATTGTTGATACCAGCTTTGGGTCGTGGGCCAGTCAATTTCGCTGGGACCATGCATGGCGAATCCAACATCAGCCGCTGTGCTATACAGCGCGAATTCGCCTTTGATACGTTTGGCAATGATGTCTTTAGGAAAGTTTCCCTGAACGGTTAACTGAATCTCAGGTAGCTGTTCGCACATTGCATTTATCACCGGTGCTACCTGCGATAAATGACCATAGCCATGTGCAGAGATGACGAGTAAAACATGCGGGGCTTTCACGCGTCGAGATCGGGGATCAATTTGCTCTGTAAGCGATTAATGCGGTCTTTTAATTCCAGTTTGCGTTTTTTCAGTCGTTGAATCTGCAATTGGTCGGCATGTGCATCTTTGCCGAGCGCGTGCACAGCACTATCGAGCGCACGGTGCTCCAGCTCCATATCGTGGAGTTCCTGACGAATCATTTCATTTTTATCTTCGAACATGAGCGTTGATTGATAGTGTTGGCTGAGATTATAGTCTCCCTAACTAAAGATCAGGTAGTATTAGATCTACTTATACGGCTTAAACGGTGTGACATGGTGAAATTTCGCGGTAAACGGGTGTTGTCTGTCGTCGCTGTTCTCGTACTCAATTTATATGGATGCGCGACCCAACCCACCAGCGACCCCGCCTCACAGGCAGAAGCTGAGGCGCGATATCAACAAGCCGTTAATCTTGCACGTTCCGGCAAGCAAATGAAGGCGCTGGAAGCTGCCAGCCAAGCCGTTTCACTGGACCCCAGAAATGCCAAGGCACATGAGCTGGCTGCACTGATGAATCAACAGGCAGATAGACAGGAAAAGGCTGCAATCAGCTTTAAACAGGCGCTGGCACTCAATCCCAGCTCTCCCAGTTTGTTAAACAACTACGGAAATTTCCAATGCCAGCGCAAGAATTTTGCCGCGGCAACCGAGCTGTTTAATCGTGCTGCTGCAATTCAAACCAACCCAAAACCAGAAATTGCATACACCAACGCCGGCTTGTGCGCGCTACGTGCTGGCGATACGCCGCAAGCAAAACAACTATTGACTCAAGCAATCGAGGTACGTGCTGATCAGTCCGTTGCCGTCTACCAACTTGCGCAAATCGCGTTAGCCGAGAACGATTCGCTGGTCGCAAATAGCTGGTTAGAACAATATTTACGCCATTTTCCACACACAGCCAAAACCCTGTTGCTAGGCGCAAACATAGAAAACCAGCTGGGGAACCCGCTGGGTGTTAGTGATTACACGGATAAGTTGCTCAGTGGGTTTCCTAATTCTGCAGAAGCGACCCAAGCAAAACAGCTTGGCAACCCTGTCTCCGGTGCACAACACTTTGCTGCTGGCACAACTTACGATAGTAGCTGGGTGAAAAACCGCAATCCAACTCATTTTACGGTGCAAATTGCCACCAGCAAGAAAAAGCAAGAACTCGACGAGCTCATCAAGTTACTGCCCGCAACGGAGAATGCCATTTTCATCATCAACCCAGACGGAAGACCCCGTTTTAACTTGATTGCTGGAAACTACTCAGATTTTGAAGATGCTCAAGCGGCAATGTTGGCCGTCAAAAAGCAACTCCCAACCAGGCGTCCCTGGGTCCGTAACTTTGCTGGAATTCAGGCAAATTTGTAAGCGTTAAAGTACTAGGCTGCGCGAGCACTGCCAGCCACATCAAGATAACCACGTTTAATCGCAGTTTCTAGCGCTTTTGCGCCACTGGCTAGCTCTTCGTAGCACACGCGAGTATTACGCAGCTCGGCAATTTGTTTGGTGCTGGGGTTTTTATCCGACGAGGCTTGGGCTAATTCCAGTACTGCTTGCAAATAGGTGCTTCGCATCTTTGCGACCATTCTTAAGGTGGGTTCCAGCCCCTTCATGGTTAATTCTGGAATATCTGGATTTAGGACATCTCGATTAAGTACTTTTATCGAGTGTTCCATTTCCATTAATAGACGGTTAGTCTGAATTGGATTGTCGCTCATGATTCCCCCAAAAAAGTGATGTCAGTTAAACTACACTTGTTATCGGCTGACTGCGTGAGTTCTTTAGTCAAAAAAGTGTATTGTGCAAAAACACTGACATACGCTGTTAAACTCAATGCTGGTTTTATAAAACTGATATGCATTTGATTAAACTAATTCTTTACCTGTTTTTCGGTTTGAGTATTCTGATCGCCGCCTATAGCGTTATCATTTATACAGTCACTAAGCCCTCCACTGCGCGTGATTGGGAATACGGCCAGGGAAAGACTTCAGTGGTGACATTGGTTGAAAAAAAGCCTGATACGCTGATCCACATTAGTAACCTCAGAAATTTTGACTGGTCAGAAACAGACAAGCCAGCTTGGGAGCCATTGAATTTTCCCCTGTCCAGTCTCAGCAAACTCGAAGTTGCTGTTTCACACTTTTCATCCATGAGTGAACTGGCGCATGTATTTTTAATCTTTTCCTTAAATGACGGCAGACGCTTTGGGCTATCCATTGAAAGCCGCAGAGAAAAAGGAGAAAGTTTTAGTTTGCTCGATGGGCTTAGGGCTAAATATGAAATGATCTATCTTCTTGCATCAACTGATGATCTATTAGGATTGCGTACGCAAAGAAATGAAACAGTGTATGTTTATCCAATTAAAGCAACGCCAGAATATATCCAGGCATTGTTTCTTAATTTCAGCAGCAAGATCAATCAACTCAACCATTCACCAGAGCTTTACCATTTGTTTTTCAGAAACTGTACCAATCAAATTGTAAAGCAAGTGAATAAGTTATCAGATGACAATTATTCCTGGTTGGTGCAGACATTTGCGCCAGGAAATACCGGCAAGGCACTTTATCGTATGGGATTAATTGATACTGACGCAGAAGATTTTGAGCAGGTAAAAAATCAATTCATTCTGAAATAGCCGTTCAGAAATTGCTTCTAAAAAGAATATTAAGCGACATCAAGAAACACACTGCGACCACCACAGGCCTAATCAGTGATGCGCCTTTTGTCAGCACCATTTTTGCGCCAATGGTTGCGCCAATAGTTTGCCCAGCAATCATCACTGCGCCGATAGCCCAGTAAATGTCGCCAAATACAATAAAATATAAAAGTGATGCAATATTGCTGGTGAAGTTTAGTATTTTCGAATGCGCGGTGGCTTTCGTCAGGTTGTACCCAAGTAAGAGCACAATTGCCAGTGCCATAAAGCTACCTGTACCTGGCCCAAAAAAACCATCATAAAATCCGAGCAGTGGACAAATTAATAGCGCAAAAGCTGTTAGTGTTAGTTTTTCCTTTCTGTCTTTATCTCCAATATTCGGAGAGAAAAGAAAATACAACCCCATTAGTATCAGCAGAATTGGTAGATAAATCATCAACTGATCTGGATTGATTTGTAAAATTAACCAGCTACCTGTCACTGAGCCAATAAACGTCGCGATAATTAACCACTTTATGGCTTTTAAATTGACCGTGCCTTGCCGAATAAAATAGATAGAAGCCGTCAACGTGCCAGCACTACCTTGTAACTTATTGGTCGCTAATGCCGCCGCGGGAGGAAGCCCTGCAAGAATCAACACAGGCAAAGTTAGCAGACCACCACCGCCAGCGATAACATCCACCCAGGCAGCAATCATAGCGACAAAAAATACAAGCAAGGCAATGTCCAGACTCAGTTCCATAAGATATCGAATGACCTTGTGATACTAG
>CAZUAW010000158.1:0-5523 GCA_964618535.1 uncultured Thiotrichales bacterium | reverse complement strand
CCATACAGAATCATGGTGTGGTCGGTAATGGTAAACCCATGCTCTGCGGCGACTTCTTTCTGCCTCTGTTCGATCACATCATCCATAAACTCAACGACTTTGCCAGATTTTACAGAGACCATGTGATCATGATGACTGCCACGGTCGAGTTCAAATACGGCATGACCACCCTCAAAATGGTGACGTATCACCAGCCCGGCGGTTTCAAATTGAGTCAAGACGCGATAAACGGTGGCTAACCCAATTTCCTCACCGGATTCCATCAAGTTTTTATAAACGTCTTCTGCGGTGTGATGGTGCTCTTTGACTTCTTCGAGAATTTCCAGAATTTTCATTCTCGGAAGGGTGACTTTCAGGCCTGCTTTTTTTAAATCTTGGCTATTCATTGGTTCTCGGCTCTCTGCTTTTGATAGTTGTCGTGGTAGGTGGTGTGGTTATAGTATAGTGGCAAAATCTTAAAACAACTCACTAAACGCTATGATAAGGCTTTTGCTATCAATAATCATTATCACTATTTTTCTTACTGGTTGTTCAACTGGTTTGTTTAGTGTGCATAAAATCGATATCCAGCAAGGCAACTCGCTGACTGAGGCAGATCTTGAAAAAATTGAAACCGGCATGCAGAGAAAAGAAGTGCTGGCAGCGTTGGGGCAACCCATTCTTAGCCCAGTGCTAAGCAATGATCGCTGGGAATATGTATTTTATTTGAAAGAGCCAGATGTTGCTGTTGTGACGAAAAAATTAACGGTGATCTTCTCAAATGACGAGGTTAAATCACTCATTCAATAAGGCTTCAAGCGGTGAATGGGTTCAGTAGAGGAATATCAAAATGCTGGAAATCCTTGATGTTTCGAGTAACAACGGTTAGATGATGAACTTTAGCGGTTGCAGCAATCATTGCATCCTCGTATAAGGTGTTTGAGCGATGATGCATCAATTTCGTCCAGGTACGAAATACATTCCCGTCCATGGGTAAAATTTGATGGGTTGCTGCAACTTGATTCAACCAGCCTTCTAATTCATCCGCCTTGTCCTGATCTTGATCACGGGTTAGCTCAATACCCGCTTGAATTTCAGCTAGCGTCACTGCCGATAGAAACAAGTCTTGTTCATTGGCATTTTCTGTCCATGTTATTACCCCGCCATGCGGTTTAGGGCGACGTAATTCTGAAATTACATTCGTATCCAGTAGGTACATGGAAATACATCACTCCTATTAACCTAGAAAAATCAGTTGGATCACGAAAGTCCACGCAAGTCCTTGGTGCACTTGGCAAATCAGAAAAAGCTCTTATCACCAGCAAGGTGACGACGAGTTTTCCTGATTCACCATGCGTACCAATTACTTACGCGTCTTTTTCGCGCCCAACTGATTTTTCTAGGTTTAAAATATCGATAGCGTAAGCAGTTAAATTTAAATTATCTCGACGATTCGGCGTTTTGCTTGCCCGCGTTTTAGTACGGGGATATTTGTACGGGATTCCTTGCTTAGCAGCAACGCTTTCAAGGATGGTTTTGCCAGAGCCTGTAGCCGCTTCCAGTCATCAACAGGCACGAGGACGGCTGTTTCTACGCCGCGCTTGGTGACCAATTGAGGTCCATCAGTATCACATGCCATCAATAGCTCGCTAAACCGTGCTTTAGCTTCTTGAACTGCCCAACCTTTCATTGTCAACTCCTAAGTGACTAGACTCCTGACTAGTCTAATGAAGCATTCAATCTTTGTAAAGAGTAACAATGTTTGGAGCATTAAAAAGCCCCGCTATAGCGGGGCTTTTTAATGGAAAAATTAGCTATTCGCGCTTTAACCCAGCTTTTCCTTGATACGTGCAGCTTTACCCGTCAGTTCACGCAAGTAGTAAAGCTTGGCACGACGAACTTTACCGCGACGCTTCACTTGGATGTTATCGACTGCATGGCTGTGCGTTTGGAAAACACGCTCTACGCCTTCACCGTGGGAAATTTTGCGTACGGTGAATGCTGAGTTCAGGCCGCGATCACGCTTGGCGATTACGACACCTTCAAATGCCTGCAAACGCTCTCTTTCGCCTTCTTTGACTTTTACGTCTACAACGACGGTATCGCCGGGAGCAAATTCTGGGACATCGCTTTTGAGCTGTTCCGCTTCTAACTGATCAATGATGTTCATTTACTTTTCCTGTATTCCAATATTCTATTTATCCGAATCTGACTTGATCAAATCCGGGCGACGCTGCTGTGTTACCAACAACGATTGTTCGTGCCGCCATTTTTTAATTTTGGCGTGGTCTCCGCTTAGCAATACTTCTGGCACCTTGAGGTTATTCACCTCTTCGGGCCGAGTGTAATGCGGACAATCCAGCAAACCCTGAATGAATGAATCCTGCGCTGCAGAATCTTCATGTCCGAGCACACCCGGAATTTGCCTGACCATCGCGTCGATCACTGTCATCGCGGGAAGTTCTCCACCGCTCAACACGTAATCACCAACAGACCATTCTTCATCAACGTGCGATTCAATGAATCGCTCATCAATCCCCTCGTAGCGACCTGCAATCAGGATCAAACGAGGCTGTTTTGCAGTTTCATTGACCACTTGCTGATTTAACGGCAATCCTTTCGGACTGAGATAAACCACTTTTGCGGGTTGCTCATCCGCCGCTTTTGCAGCGCTTAAAGCATCTGCCAACGGCTGGTACGTCATTACCATGCCAGGACCACCGCCATAAGGCCGATCGTCCACATTGCGATGGACATCCTGAGTGTAATCCCGAGGGTTCCAACTGTGTAACTCTATCAAACCGTTCTGACTGGCTCTCCCCGTAACACCATGATTGACAACTTGCTCAACCAATTGCGGAAACAGCGTGATGACATCAAAACGCATTAAAACTCTGGATCCCAATCCACTTCGATAATCGCAGCATTGAGATCAATTTTCTTAATTACATCGGGAGAGATGTAAGGAATTAATCTTTCCTTGTCACCTTTAACCACCAACACATCGTTGGATCCCGTTTCGACCAGAGACTCTACTCGGCCAAAATCAAAACCTTGCGGAGATTTAACCTGTAAACCGATTAAATCACTCCAGTAAAACTCGTCTTCTGCCAGCGATTCCAGTTGATTTTTGAGTACCGCTATTTTTCGTTTGCAATACGCCTCTGAGCGATCACGATCATCAAAGCCTTGCAACTTGACGATCAGCCCTTTGCCCTGACTTCGACCTGTTTCAACTTTGATCTTCTCCCAGTCATCATCATTGCTGATGAGCCAGTGATCATAGTTAAAAATATCGGTGTTTGGGCGCGTATGCGACTGGATTTTCATCCAGCCTTTAAGGCCGTGCGGACTGGTTAACCAGCCGAGGACGACTGGTTCATCATCCTTATTCACCGAAAAAAGCCTTAAGCCGCAGCAGGAGCCTTGCTCGCTTCTTTACATAAAGCAGCAGCACGATCAGAAAACTGTGCGCCGAGCTTCACCCAGTGATCAATGCGGTCACTGTTCAGATGCAGACGCTCTTCCTGACCACTTGCTCTGGGATTAAAATACCCCAAACGCTCAATGTAGCCGCTATCGCGACGCTTGCGTGAATCTGTAACAACCATGTGATAAAAGGGACGCTTCTTGGAACCGCCTCTGGACAAACGAATTGTAACCATAATACTTGGTAATCCTGTTGTGTAACTTTCAAGACCGCCTATTAATCAAGACCATCTCGTTCTAAAACCTTAATTCATACGCCGTTCTGACGCATGAATGCGAAGACGCGCGATTCTACGTGAAGCGGCGCGTACTGTGAAGTACTAATCTGTATTTAGGGCATCTAATAATAGAAGTTCTGCTGAGGGAAATCAGGAGTAGTGCATTTTTTATGCAAAAACGAGGCGAATAGTGGGTCTATTTAGCGATTTTTTGCATGGAAAAGGTACTGTTCATGGTTTTTTCACAGTGGCGCTTACATTTTTAGAGCTGCCCTTAGCTATGAACAGCGTTCAAAATAGATCTTTTGAGTTGATTGAGTTACTGGGTATCAGGCTAAAACGGCATCCCCGGTGGCATTCCGCCTTTCATTCCTCGCATCATCTTGCGCATACCGCCGCCTTTCATTTTCTTCATCATCTTACGCATTTGCAGGTGCTGCTTGAGCAGGCGATTGACATCCTGAACCTGCAAACCCGATCCAGCAGCTATGCGGCGCTTACGTGAGCCTTTAATCAAATCTGGAAAACGACGTTCCTTCGGGGTCATTGAATTGATAATCGCAACCATGTGATCAAATTGCTTGTCATTGACCTGATTCTTAACCGCATCGGGAATTTTCCCCATACCTGGGAGCTTGTCCATCAAGCCACCGATACCGCCCATTTTCTTCATTTGGGCAAATTGATCACGCAAATCGTACATATCAAAGTTCTTGCCACGCTTGATCTTTTTAGCAAGCTTGGCAGCTTTCTTATGATCAACCTTTTCCTGCGCTTCTTCGACCAGACCAACGATATCCCCCATACCCAAAATTCGCGAAGCAATCCGGTCTGGGTAAAAAGGCTCCAGTGCGGTGGTTTTCTCACCCACACCGATGAATTTGATCGGTTTGCCAGTGATATGGCGAACCGATAAGGCAGCACCACCACGTGCATCGCCATCTGTTTTCGTCAGAATCACACCGGTTAATGGCAATGCTTCATCGAAAGCTTTGGCGGTATTAGCCGCATCCTGACCGGTCATACTATCGACCACAAACAGGGTTTCTAACGGCTCAATGGCAGCATGAATTTGCTGGATCTCGGCCATCATATCGGCATCGACATGCAAGCGACCGGCGGTATCCACCAGCAGTACATCTTGCTGCTGAATGCGTGCTGTGGCGACTGCACTTTTGGCGATATCGACGGGATTATCATCAGTGGTAGAGGGGTAAAAATTTGCGCCGACTTCTTTCGCCAGCGTTTCGAGCTGCTTAATCGCCGCTGGACGATACACATCAGCACTGGTCACCATCACCGACTTGCCATGCTTCTCTTTTAGAAAACGCGATAATTTGGCGATACTGGTGGTTTTACCTGCACCCTGTAGACCGGCAACAAGAATGACAACCGGTGACTGATCACTAAGATTGAGGCCATCATTGACCTCGCCCATAATCGTAACCAGCTCATCATTGACCACTTTGATGAACGCCTGCCCCGGTGTCAGGCTGGTGAGCACTTCCTGACCAATCGCGCGTTCCTTAACCTTCGCTATCAGTTCTTTTACAACCGGCAAAGCAACGTCCGCTTCCAATAACGACATCCGCACATCACGCAAAGTATCAGTAATGTTTTCTTCGGTTAGACGCGCCTGTCCACGGAGTTTCTGGACGGTGGAGGATAAGCGTTCACTCAAGCTATCGAACATGAGAATAATTCAGTCAGTTTTTAGAACCGGAGAGTATAGCTGAAACGGTGCGCATTCCGCGATTTTATGCTGATCCTGACCTATACTTTAAATAGCCCGGATATTGCATGAATTCATGAGAATCTCGCTTAATATATTGTTTTC
>CAZUAW010000157.1:0-5554 GCA_964618535.1 uncultured Thiotrichales bacterium | reverse complement strand
TTACAAAATAAATAGATGATTTAAATTTATGCTGATATAACGAATCGGTTTCTAGGAACTTAATATGTTTCCCTAGCCTTTTTGAAAACTCTACTGCAAATTATTTATCATCTGAAAGTATAGTAATTCCTCCATTTGTGTATTTATGGTACCCTAATGATGTATATATTAACCAAACAACTAAACCGTAAGCCCAAAAGGCTATTAGTGTTTCTAGAATAGGAATGATTTTGCTTCTTGTATTCTCAGCTTCCTTCAATTTCAAAAAGGGAAAGGCTGCATGAGATAATTTTTTCTTTAATTTCCTCATAAAAATAAATAATCTAGATGTTGAAGTAATAACGAGAAATACTTATTTGAAGAGATAACGAGGTGAATATCGCATTGTTAGAACTGTCCCTCCTAGTTTGCTATGCCGGGCAACAAGAACTGACATATCATTGTTCGACACCGAGAAAAACACAATTAATTACTATTTTCTTGCAGTAGTCCGTGTATGCCAATACAGAAATAGATTACTATTCCCGTATATATTGAATATAAAATAATTGACCACCAAGGATTAGTCGCCATTCCTGCCCAAACTGGCCAAACAATTAGTTGAGCACACATTGACCTTTTATCTTTTCTAAGTTGATTTGCAAACTTTTCAGGTAAATTATTTAACATCTTTTCAATACTCTGATTTAATGCAGGATACTTAAGGTCATACTCTGCTTAATTAAAACCTGTTTAGAATTGTTTTAATGTTACAGGGTATGACCATTTTTTTCAGTCTTTACTAAACAACTTCTCTACTAGTAACCGCCATACCATCTAGCAGTAGAATACGTTCCGTAGACGGTAAGTACGCGAGAGGTAGCCCATGCTGCAACAGTCCTTGCCGTAAAATGCCCATACATTCCCATACCCCACATAACCATGGGAAACCAAGCTCCTTCAGTCTCATCCATCTCAACGTCGGAGAGTGAAGCCATCTCAAACGCTGTACCCTGATTCAGATCAAAGGCAAAACTTATATCAGGATTGGTGGTGGAACTGCCAATACTAAAAGTCTTGGCATCATCCATTAGGCCAGTAGTTGGTAAGTTTTTGACGCTCTCAGCTGCCACACCAATCTGCGAACTCAACAAAGCAGCACAAGCAACTGCCGCAGTAATTTTCTTAATTTTCATGATACACTCCATAGTGTTTTTGCGCATCTGCGCATTTTCAACAAAATGCCTCAGTAAATGAGGCGACCTCTTCTGGAGGTGGCTGCTACCACCTCCGGAAACTTTAAATTTATTTCTCTGCGCCTTGCTTCTCCGCTTCTTCACGCCGTTTCTTGAGTTTTTTCTCTATCTTTTCAAGCGCATTTTCTGGGTTCCAGAATTTGTAGCTGGCTGAAAAAGAGACTTCTGCCCCGTCATTACCACTGATATCGGAACGGGTTGTCAGGCTAAGTGTCAGCTTTTTGCTCCAGGCAAAACCCAACCACACATAGAATCGGCTGATAGTCCACAAATGATAGCGTTTGCATTTTCAGAAAATTCTGATTCAAATAATTTCTCTGCGCTGGGTGGTAATGAGATGAATGAAACTAGAGGAGCACGTAGTTGGTTTTCACAACGCTGGATTCCTCGCCGGTCTTTTTCTCGATGGAGCCGATGGATGTACAATTCTGTTGTCAGGCCATCAACCAACAGACCATTGGTTAATTCATATGGAACACACAACACAGCTGTTACCAGCATTGGAAGCGGGGTAGCTACAGTAAGCGAAATTCGCAGACCTGGCAGTTACACTCTGACGCTTTCATATAGCAACACTAGCCCATAGGGAAAATGCCGGACTTCAAGATATGATTCAGAGGGCGGCCAACTGGCCGCCCTTACTTTTAACAAAGTATCAAATGTTAAAAATCGCAAAAAGAACAACAAACGTGAAATTCCTCTCAGATTATTTTGTACAACCAAAGTTAATCTTACTTTACAGATTAAATACAACGGGGCGCAGAACAGAATGACCTTGTTCCTTAGCTTCAGCTCACATATCTGTGATTTCAACGAAGTAGAATAATTCACCAACAGGTAATGATATGAGGGGAAAGCAATTTATTTGTTTTTTAGTTGCAACTGGTTTTTCCCTTCCTCTAAATGCTGATCTGGATCTGACTGATTTACCACAGCCAACAACATCCAGTCATTTAAATTTTGAGTTGAAAAAAAAACACACAGAGGGGCAAATCTATTCTGCTAATGAATTACTCGAAATTACCGGGGAAGTAAAGCAGCTAAAAACTTTACCCTCAGTAATCAGAGAGCTCTTTAGTACGGCTGTTGAGCCTCAAAAGATAGACTTTCATGTTAGTGATGAAAGTATTGAGGCTGTTATCAATATGATGATTGAGGCATTTCATCCAGATAAAATAATCAAGGAACTGGAAAACCGCATAGAAGGCATGTTTTCAGCTGCTGAACAATTAGAACTTCAAGCGTTTTTTAATTCTGACCTTGGCCAGAGACTTCAGGCTTTGGTGAAGGAGCCATTCGTGCAGGATGAAGAAGCTGCTCTGGCCGAAGGTGCGCAATTATTTCGATCAGCTTCACGCAAAAGACGCGAACTGATTAAAGCATTTGTTAAAGAAGAAAAGAGATATATTCATACAGAAATTACTACGTTCTTTACCATGTTTGATACAGGCATTTATTATCTGTTGAATGAATCCAGCATGACTGATAAAAAGTCTGCCAGAGCTTACCTCAATGAGATGCAGCTATTTCACTATCAGCAACAATTTGAACGAAGTGCTTCTCCACACCTCCCGCAAGGACCGATAAATGCTATGGCGTTTACAGTCAAGAATTTCAGTGATACCGATTTAATTAAAAGTCTGGAATTTATTGAAAACCCTGTAGGTAAAAAATTTGACTACCAAATTGAAGATACGCTGCAAACTATATTCAAATCCTGCCTGATGGATTTTAAAAAACAGATTTGGGAGGAAATGGGGTTCAGTCCTTTTGGACACAATTAATAGTTACTTTGGTAATCCCGTATGTTGCGTGCGGATTTTTTTCTTCACTATTTTCTTATGCGCGCTAGAAGTATTTTTGCGGCGATGTGATTGATAGGCGAGTTGCTTTTCGTCGGGATGATATTTCGGAATCAATTGATTGGGGCCATCACCAATTAATTCGCCTCGTCCCATTTTGGTGAGGGTTTCGCGTATTAGTGACCAGTTTGCGGGGTCGTGATAACGCAGCAGTGCTTTGTGCAGGCGGCGTTGTTCTGGGGATTTTACCGTGTCTACTGAATCACTTTTATAGGTGACTTTTTGCAGTGGATTTTTGCCTGTGTGGAACATGGTTGTGGCGGTTGCCATGGGTGATGGATAAAACGCTTGCACCTGATCGGCCTTAAAATCATTTTTCTTTAGCCACAGTGCCAGATTCAACATGTCTTCATCGGTGGTGCCGGGATGTGCAGCAATAAAATAGGGAATTAAATATTGTTCTTTGCCGGCTTCTTTGGTGTATTTTTCAAACATTTTTTTAAAGCGGTCATAACTACCGATGCCTGGCTTCATCATTTTTGATAGCGGGCCATCTTCGGTATGTTCCGGGGCAATTTTTAAATAGCCTCCGACATGATGGGTAACCAGCTCTTTGACATATTCAGGGTTTTCTGCCGCCAGGTCGTAACGTAAACCTGAGCTGACAAGAACCTTTTTAATACCGGGTAATTTACGTGTTTCCCGATACAGTTCTGTGAGCGATGAGTGATCGGTGTTCAGGTTTGAACAAATGCCGGGGTATACGCAGCTTGGCTTGCGACAGGCCGCTTCAATTTTTTCACTTTTGCAGGCAAGCCGATACATATTGGCAGTTGGCCCGCCGAGATCAGAAATAACGCCGGTGAAGCCGGGGACTTTATCTCGAATATCTTCGACTTCTTTTAAAATGGATTCTTTTGAACGGTTTTGAATGATCCGTCCTTCGTGTTCGGTGATCGAACAGAAAGTGCAGCCACCAAAACAGCCGCGCATAATATTCACAGAAAAACGAATCATTTCATACGCAGGGATGTTTTCACCTTTGTACGCAGGGTGCGGTTGGCGCGTATAGGGTAGTGCGAATACCGCATCCATTTCTGCTGTTGTTAAGGGTATCGGCGGAGGCGTGATCCATAAATCTACACTGCCATGTTTTTGTACCAATGCGCGGGCATTACCGGGATTGGTTTCGAGATGTAGAACGCGATTGGCATGTGCATACAGTGCTTTGTCGTTACGGACTTTTTCGAAAGAGGGTAATCGAATGACTGTTGTGTCCCGTTTTAATCCTGCGCGTGGGTGAAATTCCAGTTTATGTTCGTCTGGGCGTTTTGAGCGTGAGGGTTCATCGTCTAACCATTTTGCATTTCGTTGCTCTATTTCACATTCATTTAATTCTTTGGTATTAACATAAGGATTAATAATGCGATCAATTTTTCCGGGTTGATCAATACGCGTGGAATCTATTTCCTGCCAGTTTTCAGGTGTGTTGTGTTGAATAAAAGCAGTGCCTCGGATATCGGTAATCTTTGCAAGCTCCTCTCCTCTGGAAAGTCGATGGGCGATTTCGACAACGGCGCGTTCGGCATTGCCATACAATAAAATATCGGCGGCAGAGTCTATTAAAATAGAGTGCCGGACTTTTTCTTGCCAATAATCAAAATGTGCAATGCGCCGTAATGATGCTTCGATGCCGCCTAAAATAATTGGCGTGTCGGGATAGGCTTCCTTACAGCGTTGGCTGTAAATTAAGGATGCGCGGTCGGGACGTTTGCCGCCCATTCCGCCAGGAGTATAGGCATCATCAGAACGTGGTTTTCGATCCGCTGTGTAGCGATTGATCATCGAATCCATATTGCCGGCAGCAACACCAAAAAATAAATTCGGCTGGCCGAGTGCTTCAAATGCGTCTTTAGATTGCCATTGAGGCTGTGCAATGATGCCAACGCGGAAACCTTGTGCTTCCAAAAGTCGTCCAATAATCGCCATGCCAAAAGAGGGCTGATCGACATACGCATCGCCCGTGATGATAATAATGTCGCAGGAATCCCAGCCGAGTTCGTCCATTTCTTTGCGGCTCATCGGCAGGTAAGGGGAGGTGCCGTAGCATTCTGCCCAATATTGTGGCCACTCAAAGAGCTTGGTTTTAACTTTATTTATTTGCAGGGCAGGCATGGACAGAACTGGAGCGTGAAAGGCTAATTATAGCGTAAAGCGAGATTACTCAGATTTTATTGTGGTTATTACTTTATGCCCTATCTACGATTGTAGATCTGCCAGATATTTTCGCACCGGTACGGTGACGGGTTGCAGGCGTTTGCGCATTACGGAGCCGATGGCATCGGTGTGACCAAAGATGGGGGCGACGAGATATTCACTGAGCATGGATAACGCCAGCATGGTTTGCAATTTTTCAGCGAGTGCTGGAATGGTTTGTTTAATGTGGAGAATTTCCTCTGCACTTTCTAGCCCAGATATTGCATGAATTACACGAGTTCTCGCTTATCTATTGATTCC
>CAZUAW010000156.1:0-5566 GCA_964618535.1 uncultured Thiotrichales bacterium | reverse complement strand
GGGTGCCCGGTCGGCGCTATAGCCTCGGTGAGTTTCATCGGGGTTTTTCGCTTTCTGGAGCCGGGAAAATTCCCATACCAACATCTTTATAGCCTTTTCCCACCCCCGCTCTGCCACCATCACAATAAAATTTCTTCTTTAACACATCAAAGGCTTGATTTTTTTGTTCAGGTTTTAAAAAGTTTAAACCAATAGGCCGGGCAACTAAATCAGCTAACTGTAAACCGGACGACATCACCTTTTTTATCTGCAAATATAGGGTCAAAAGGCAAAGTTATTCCAAGTTGATTATGAGCATCACATCATTTAGAGACAGGGAGTATTGTGTCTTTAATTCCGCTAGGGGACACCGTTATTATCAGTCCTCGCAGGCTGGCGCTGGAAGAAGCAAGGCGTGAATTAAAAGTCATCCTAAAAGAAGCCGATTGTATGCTCGATGAATTGACCGAAGGGTTAAAAGGCGAGCGACAAACCGTTTTTGAAGATCTGTACGGGCATCACGACCATTAAGATTTTATATCCCGTTTATCTCTGTTTCTACCTTCCATTTAGCTCTCTCCCTATCACCTACCGCTGCGCCGCAACATAATCCTTCAACACCTTATCCAGGCGTGTTTGCCAGCCACTGCCCGTAGCGCGAAAATACTCGGTCACCTCTGGCGATAGCCGAATAGAAACCGGTTGTTTAGTCGGCGCTTTTTGTGCGCCACGTTCACCTTGTCGGAGCTTCAAGTTTCCGGTGTTGTACGCCTCCACAATATCGGGGTGCACCTCAATAGCAGGACGCATGCGGGCGAAATCTTCATCGGTTAGTTCAGGAATCTCGCCATCATCCCAGTCTTCTTGGGAAATATTATCAGGCTTGGCTTTCATAACGTTTTACCTCTCTAGAGTTGGCCTTACGCAAGCCAATCAGGCGGATAATGCCGGATCGCGTGGTATAGACTACAACATGAACACGACCATCAATCTTGCCAAAAGCAATAAACCGATCTTCACCATAATCTTTCCGAGTATCTTGCTCAACAGTAGCCGTGCGCCACTCAAAGCGCTTAATCAACTCAAAAGAAACGCCATGTTTGGCAAGGTTAATGAAAGCCTTTGCTTCATCGTATTCATAAATCATTGTTTAATTGTATGTACGGAACAGTCTGAAAAGCAATGTTTTATTGTGTATACGCTCACTAAAAAGCAACACCCTCTTTTTCCATGCAGCTGTGGCAGACGTTTTCACACAGATGTCCTCGTGCCATCCGTTCACCGCATTGCTCACAAACCCCAAAGTACTTTTTCATTGCCCGCACACACTGAACATTTCTTTCCAGCTCAGAGTCGCTAAGCGGTTTAACCAAAGAATAGACTAATTTCCAGATAATCACGGATCGTAACAGCCTCCTTCCCAGATGATTTCTCCTGCGTAAATCTCTATGTGATTCTGTTTATCCTCGACCTTGATATATTTCTCTATTAAATTTTTCGAGTGCATCGCTCTGACATTTTATCTCTCAACCCATTCCGCTGTATTGGTTGTTTTCCGTTTGGCGAGCGTTGCCAAGGGCGGTGAGGGTTTGCAGCAGTTCTTCGACTTTTTTGGTTGGGGCGCGTTTGAATTGTCTTGCCAGTTGCTCGGTGGTGACGGGGGAGGCTTGAGTTTCGAGGACGGCGCGGAGGGTTTGCACTTGCTCGGGCAGGGTTTTGGGCCAGGGGTGTTTGTCTTTGGCGGCGGGTTCGATGATTTTGCCGGGGTCCAGTTTGGCTTCGGTTTGGGTGGTTTGTTCGCCGTCGGGGTTTTGGAATTCGGGGCGGAGCCAGCGGATTTTGCCTTGTCGCTCTTCGGCGGCGCGTGTCGCGTTGAGGGTGACGAGGCGGGTGAGCAGTTCTTCTTCGGCTTTGGTTTGGGCTTCGGGTTTGTCGGGTAGCGGGGTGGTTGCGCCGGGTTTGCCGACCAGTTCAGCGGCGAGGTCGCTCCAGCCGTAGGCGTCGAAAACAGCGCGATCGAGGTCGTCGTGCAGCTCGCGCAGGATGGCGACGAGGCCTTGCTGGTGGGTTTCTTTTTCCTTGGGTGTTAGCGGTTGTTCGCTGCGGAGTTTTTCCAGTACGTTGTAGATATTGGTGAGCGTGAGTTTGGGGTGCTCGGCTTGCTGGCGTTTGCGGTGGGTGTCGATTTGGTCGGCTACGCTGCGGATTTGGGATTTTTGCTTATCATTTACATTTGGGAACGGGTAAGTCTCGAAACATTGAGTTTTAGCATATATGGGATCATTCCCAACTCCCATTCTGCCACCGGTACAAAGCGCCCAATAAATATGCAATCGACTTGATAAAACACCAAGAATCCAAGGATTATTTGAAGCTACATTAATTAGCCGGTTATCTGGCAAAATACTTTTATCCAGAAAAACAAAAAAGCGATGTTTGCTGGTTTCAACGGTGGCGATGTAGCGGTTAAGGTCAGCATACATTCGCCGCCATTCTTTTCGAGGTTCACCGTGAATCCACCAGTTATTCCGGTAGGTTGCACGTTTATTCTGGTCTCGCTCCGGCTTGACGTGCTCAAGAACCCATTGGTACAAGCTCGGATATTGATCGCGTACTTGTTCTGCCGATAAGCCAAATAGGTCAATGACCATCACATCACGAGAGGTTTGGTTAATATCACGACCGTTACGGTATTCCCGAATGTGATTTTCTATACCTGACGTTTCTCCCTCTGCGTAGGGTGGATAAGCGACAGCGCATCCCCCATTGTCGGGGGGCGTGGATGTGGTGGATGCGCTGCGCTTATCCACCCTACGGTTGGCTGGTTTTTTTAGGCCCAGTCGGGCGGCTTGTTCATGGTGGGTTCATCTATTTAGCATTGAACCGGGCGGGCATATTTGTCTTAGCATGTCATGGCCTGGTTGCTTTAACTGACTAGAAAAATCAATTATATCATCTGAGTGTTAGATTCATTCAGTGCTTCCCGTAATCTGAAAACTCGCTCTCACCATAACCAGCTCACCGTAGGTATAACCTTCACCCAGCTGTTCTTTTATCAGGCTGAGGCTTTCGGTGCCTGATGCCGCAAAGGCTTTTTCTATCGCTTGTATTTTTTCGCTACTGACAAGCCCGGCGACATCCAGCTTTCCGAGGCCAATATAATAAGCCAGATGTGTTTCGATGGTGTTTGCTTTCAGCATTCTTTTTTTTGCGATTTGTTCAATGCTTTTTCCTTCTTTATAGAGTCTATAGCTTGCGGCCTTGGTGTCTGAGTTTTGATCACTTTTCTTTTTCTGAGGTTTTTTTCTTGATGATGTGTGGCTGTCAGACTCAATTTCTGCTTTTGCAATGGCTTGCAGATAAACAGAACTTGAGAACTGCTGCTGGCAACTTTTAATACCTGCCAGTTTAATGGCCAGAATATGTTGCAGCCCATGAATTAGCTGCTGCAATGATTTTTTTAACTGCTGATTATTGGTGTCAAAATGGAAGTTATTCAACCATTGTAGTAAACCTTGTTGGAGCTTTTGAGTGAAATATACAGAAGCCTTTCGCGCACGTTCCTGAATAATTTCACTATCTTGTGGCATTGTTTCTTTGGCAAGAAGTGATAGCAACTGACGCTGGAATTTATCGCTGACGACAAACAGCTCGTCAGTTGTCTGTTTTCTAAATTCGGCCAGATTTTCTCTATCCGAAATTTGAACAGCCTTCTGATTGCTTTGCAAAATCCCAAGTAATTTATTCAGGCTTGTGCGCAGCTGATTAAAATTAAAACATTCGAGTAACAACTGCTGCTGGTAATCGTTTGTTGCGGTTTCTAGCTGCTGGCTTGTGGGTGGATGCTGACTGGCATCATCAACAAACTTCGCCACGGTAGTATCTGTTTTAATTGCAGCAGTAGAAATTCTTGTACTCAGCACCATGCCTTCAAAAGTTTTGCAGCGACTTAATGCGACGTAAACCTGGCCGTGAGAAAATGCGGCATTGGCATCAATAATCGCCCGCTCAAACGTTAGCCCCTGACTTTTATGAATGGTAATCGCCCAGGCCAGTCGCAACGGGTACTGAATGAACTCGCCAATAACGTCCTCAGAAATCTCTTTGGTTTTCTCCTCAATGGTGTATTTAATATTTTCCCAGCAAATTGGCTCAACCTGAATAATGTCATTGTCATCCGGGCATTTCACTGAAATAGTTTCAGAACCTATATGGGTTACTGTGCCAATTTTTCCGTTAAAGTACTGCTTTTCAGGTGAGCTGTCATTGCGCACGAACATAACCTGCGCACCTTTTTTTAGTACCAATTTTTCTGCTGTTGGATAACTGTGTTCTGGATACTGGCCTTTTATGATTGCCTGAAGCGTAAAGGTTTTTGATTCAAGTTGTTTTAATTGCGACTGATTAATTTGATCGGCACTTTGATTATGTGTGCTCAGGGTAATGTAGTCACCGACTTCATCCGGCTTAAATCCGGGCACATATCTTGAATTAAGTAAGTCGAGTGTGGGTTGATCTATTTCATTGTTTCGAACCCGGTTTAGCAAGGCGATAAATTTCGCATCGGACTGGCGGTAAATATGTTTGAGTTCAATAGAAACCATGTCGGTTTTTGCCAGCGCATGGCTGCTGAAAAAATAGAAGGTTTCATAGTGGTTTTTCAGAATATTCCACTCATCATCCTTGACTACCGGTGAGAGCTGGTGCAAGTCACCAATCATTAATAACTGCACCCCACCGAACGGCAGGTCATGGTGTTTAAAACGACGTAATACAGCATCAATGCCGTCCAGGAGATCGGCGCGCACCATGCTGATTTCATCGATGACTAACAAGTCGAGGCTTTTTATTATATTGATTTTCTCCTTGTTAAAACGCCGCTGCCGTCCTTGCGGTTCATACCCCGGCATAATCGGGCCGAATGGCATTTGGAAAAAGGAATGCAGGGTGACTCCACCGGCATTAATTGCTGCAACACCTGTCGGTGCTGTCACAATCATTCGTTTTGGAAACTCCTTTTTAAGGTTATGCAGGAAAGTAGTTTTTCCTGTACCGGCCTTACCGGTTAGAAAAATATTGTGGCAGGTATGGCGAACAAATTCGTTTGCCAGTTTTAATTCAGGGTTGTCGTTATCTGTTTCCAAAATCAGTCGTTCTCTGCACCCTTTGCTAACCTGGAAAACAGTCCTGTAAATTTATCCAGCAAGGGCACATCCACCATGTTTCGGTACATTTGTAATCTATCTGTTTCATCATAGTCTTCAGCCATCTCTTGCACTGAATCGAGCAGAGTATTCGCCCGATCCAGATCACCTTCGCGAGCACTCAGTACCGCGTATGCGCCATACAGTGTAATAGCTTCCTGAATGTGGAGTTGTTCAGTATCCAACAAGCCTTCCAGCAGCTCTTTGGCTTTATCTGTGTCCCCTCTTCTAATATAGAACATAGCCAGATTGCAGCGTCCCATTAAATAGTCAGGGTCAACTTTAACGGCTCGCTTCATGAGCATTTCAGCTTTTTTATGGTCTCCTGTTTTTTCATAAGTGGCCGCAAAATTTCCCCATGCTGACGCATCATTGGTTTCATC
>CAZUAW010000155.1:0-5578 GCA_964618535.1 uncultured Thiotrichales bacterium | reverse complement strand
CTAGCTCTATCCACTCTGCTATTTCATTGTAGAAGCATCGGGCAGTGAAGCGTCCCGCACCATCTTGTTCAGGTCGTTTGCTTGTGTAAAATTGCAATCAATCTCTTTAAATCGCCTCCAATGAAGCATCAATCCCCATATCATCGCAAAATTCCAGAAATGCCAAGCGCAATTCAGAAATGCGGTTCTCGGTAGCTATCTCAACCACCATATCGAGTCCAAACATCGGTGTTCCAGAATGTGCGGCAGCATAGGTCTCTGTTGAGAGGCTTGCTACATTCATGTTCCTACTGGCGAAAAACTCCGTCATTGAATGGACAATTCCAGGCTGATCCATAGAAAACGCTTCAATCTGATAGAGCATCACATCGAGACTTTGAGCTTTGCGCTCAGTACGGCGTGTCTGAATCCCAAGACCGGTTTTTCCGCCAATCGCTTCAGCATTTTGTTCCAGTCCTGAAAGCACATTTTCAACACCGGCTACAAGAACGATGATTGCAAACTCACCCCCGAGAACAGCCATACGGCTTTCTTCAATACTGCCTCCATCTTTAACAATCGCCTCTGATAGAGCATTGACGATACCCGGACGATCCCGACCTGTTCCTGTCAGCAATAATCAATTAGCCATCAAACCACCGCCCGATCTAACTCAACAATAAAATCAGCATCTAAGTTCAACGCCAAAATGAGTTGATCAAGATAGTCTTTTTCTTCTGAATTATCGAGATCCAGCAGCAATTTCGACGCAAGATACACCTCTCCAGCGGTTTCCAAATCACTCACCTCAGCAGCGATATCTTTCACATCCAACGGTTTACGCGCCTCATCACGAAAGAAATCAACAGCCGATTTACCCAACCCGAGTTTGATCATTTCATCTTTTATAATCACCAACGCTTGTTCGTCGATATGACCATCCGCTTTGGCCGCCGCAATCATCGCTTTGAGCAAAATCAAACTACGTTGATCCGCTTGCTCGCCGGTGAGTTCATTGATCGGAATCAACTTAACCTCAGCATTACCCTGCTCCTTCTGCCAGTTTTGATAGGCGTTATAGGCCACGCCGCCAATAGCCGCCACACTACCCAGTTTCAGCGCGGTACCACCAAGCCGGCGACCACCTTTGGTTCCCAGTAACAGAGCCAACGCACCGGCAGCGAGAGCACCCTTCCCCATGCCTGATAACATCGCATCGCGCTCAGTACCTGCCTCTGGAACGTCCAACTTATCTTCCGCAATCTCTTGACCCTGCGCCGCCAATTTTTTACCTGACTGTAATAGATCTTCTAGCAATGCTTGTGCGTCCATCGTTTTCTCCAACTGTAATTGATTAGATTTATACAATTGTAGCAGCCCGATAAAGTATTCATATTGACCGCTAATCAAAGCGGAATTTTTTCTGCATTTGCTTTATCATTGATCGGTTTCAGATAGCGAAAAACACATGGCTTTCAGCTTTAAACCAGGCGACATCAAACGCACTTGCGGTCATCAGGCGTATCAGCGCGGCATGAATTACTGGAAGTCGGACAAGGTGATTGATGTACAGCTCACCGATGAGTCTGCTACCCAACAAATTATTTCCCGTGTGGCTGGCAGCAATGGCGAGGTTTACGACACCCAGATAGAAGTACTGGAATACGATGACGGCGATTGCGAAATCATCGGCGAATGCAGCTGCCCGGTGCAGATCGACTGCAAACACATTGCCGCGACCTTGCTACAAACCCTGCACAGCGGCCCGCAAGCAATCTCCTCCAACAGCGATAACCAGCTCGAGAACTGGTTGGACGAACTCAAAAAAGCCAGCCAGGGTCAGCCCGCTACTGAAGAAGCGGAGCAGGACGAATCTCCCTATAGACTGCTCTACGTGCTCGAATCCAACCCTGAGCGACAAGACCCTTACGCCATCGAAATTGTCACCCAAAAAGTCCGTCAGCTGAAAAAAGGTGGTTACGGAAAACCGAGTGCCTTTCCGCTAGAAAAAGCCAGTGAGACTTTTTACGCCAACGACTTTTTAAAACCTGCCGACCGCGACATCGCTCAGCTAATTACCAACGCGAGAAATTTCTACTATTACAATTACGGCAATAACTACACGCTAAAGCGCGAAATGGGCGAACTCGCGTTGCAAAAAATGCTGCTCACTGGCCGCTGTCACTGGGGCGATAAAGATAATCCATCGCTACGCTTAGGCACGCCCAGACAAATTGGTTTTGAATGGCACAATATGGGCAACGGGCAACAACTGGAAGTCCAAATAGCGCCGCCCATTAGCCAGATTTTCCGTGCGGAGAACTTCTGGTATGTGGACCTGGAAACCCAGGAAGTCGGCGCGTTGGATCATCCTGCGCTTTCTGGCGAGCAAGTAGAAGCGTTGCTCAATGCCCCCGTCATTCCCGAAGAAAATCTCGAAGAAGTCAGCCGCGAACTGGTTTTAAAGCTGCCTGAATATCAATTGGAAGCGCCGATTGCATTAGATTTTGAAACCATCGACGTGACCGACACCGAACCCACCGCAGTTTTAAAGCTGCACAAAATAGATTTAAGCAGCGGCTCGGATCATGACCTGCAATTTCATTGCGCTCGGCTGGAATTTGATTATCAGAATGTGCGCGTGACAACCCTGCCTGGTCAGGTGATTTTTCAAAATATTGATGGCAATAAAATCTACCGCGTCACACGCGATTCCCCTGCGGAAAAAGAAATTATCGAAACCCTGCATTCATTAGGTCTGGGCATTGTTGAACCAAACGCACAAGACCCTCGGCTCGACTGGTTTTTTGCCAGTGAAACTCGGACTGAATCGGCGCAAAACTGGGACTATTTCCTAGAATTTGAAATTCCAGCGCTGAAAGAAAAAGGTTGGAAAATCGAAGTAGATGACAGCTTCGCCATGCGTTTTGAAGAGTCCGAAGAATGGCTCGGTGAACTCGAAGAAGGCGAAAATGAATGGTTCTCGATGTCACTCGGTGTCGAACTGGACGGCGAGCGCGTTAACCTGCTGCCACTACTGATTAATATTCTGCAAGAAAGCAACAACCCGCAATCCTTGCGTGATCACTTGCAAGCGCAATCCGCTTTTCTGGTAGAAGTTCGGGACAACCATTGGCTCAAAATTCCCTCCGAGCGCCTACTGCCATTCTTTGACACGCTGGTCGAGTTATATGACCGCGACCCACTCGATGATAACGGTAATATCGCACTCACAAAACAGCAAATTTTGCAGCTCAACGATCTACTCAACAACCCAAAACTCACTTGGCGCGGTGCGGAAGAATTAATCGCGCTGAACAAAAAATTGCGTGATTTTAGCGGCATCGCCAACGTCGATGTGTCCAAAGGATTTAATGCTGAGCTGCGCGACTATCAGCAGCAAGGTCTCAACTGGCTGCAATTTTTACGCGAGTACGAATTTAACGGCATCCTTGCGGATGACATGGGGCTGGGCAAAACCATTCAAACGCTGGCGCATCTGTTAATCGAGAAACAATCAGGTCGCATGAAACTGCCTTGCCTGATCATCGCACCAACCAGTCTGGTCAGTAACTGGCGAAGAGAGACCGAAAAGTTTGCGCCTGAATTATCGGTGTTGGTGCTACACGGCAAAGATCGCCATTACGATTTCCATCGCATTCAAGAGCATGATCTGGTGATCACCACCTACCCGCTGATTCGCCGCGACCGCGATGTGCTCAATAAAATTGAATTCCACATGATTGTGCTCGATGAAGCGCAATATATTAAAAACCCAAAATCACAAACCACGCAGACGGTCTATGAGCTCAAAAGTAAAAATCGTCTGTGTCTGTCCGGCACCCCAGTAGAGAATCATCTGGGTGAATTCTGGTCGATGTTTCACTTTTTAATGCCCGGTTATCTCGGCAATTTAGAGCGCTTCAATCGTATCTATCGAAACCCGATTGAGAAACAGGAAGATGATATTCGCCGCGAGCAACTCAGCAAACGCGTCGCACCCTTTTTATTGCGTCGCACCAAAGATGAAGTGGCCAGCGAACTGCCGAAGAAAACTGAAATTATCCGCACCGTCTCTTTGCAGGGTCAGCAACGCGATCTCTACGAATCTATCCGTCTGGCAATGGATCAAAAAGTCCGCGCGGAAATCAACAAAAAAGGCCTCGCCCGCAGCCACATTATGATACTAGATGCGCTGCTTAAACTGCGCCAAGCCTGCTGTGACCCGCGCCTGGTATCACTGCCACAAGCAGAACAAGTCACGCAAAGCGCGAAGATGGAACTGCTGATGGAAATGGTGCCTGAGATGATCGAGGAAGGTCGCAAAATCCTCATCTTCTCCCAATTCACCAAAATGCTCGCGCTGATAGAAGATGAACTGATTGAGCGTGACATCACCTACAGCAAACTCACTGGTCAGACCAGAAAGCGTGAAGAAGCCATTGCCCAGTTCCAGGAAGGCGATGCCAGTGTCTTCCTCATCAGCCTCAAAGCCGGCGGCGTTGGTCTCAACCTCACCGCTGCCGATACCGTCATCCATTATGATCCCTGGTGGAACCCCGCCGCTGAAAATCAGGCCACCGACCGCGCCCACCGCATCGGTCAGGATAAAGCCGTGTTCGTCTACAAACTCATTACCGAAGACACCGTAGAAGACCGCATCCTCGCCATGCAAGAACGCAAACGTGCCCTCGCCGAATCCATCTACAGCGGCTCCGGCAGCAATAAAGGCTCAGCGATTTCATCCACAGACCTCACCGAGTTATTTCAGCCACTGGAATAGCGCCTGTAATGTCCATCATGAATTCTCCAGACTGAGTAATTTCCAAAAATCTGATTCACCTACTTGGTAAATCAGATTCTTAGTTGAACTCAAGCCAGAACATGACTATAGTCATGACCATAGTACTACTGTCCATATCCACATGAAGCAAGAAATTATCAAAGCCTCCGAATTCAAAGCTAAATGCCTGCGTCTAATGGATGAGGTCAGAGAGACTGGCAAGGAATACATCATTTCTAAAAATGGCGTTCCTGTCAGCAAACTTGTTCCTATCAAAACAAAGCGAACAACTCTCTTCGGAATGCACAAGGACCAAATCACTATCAAAGGCGACATAGTCTCGCCACTAGATGTTGAATGGGATGCAATGAAGTGATCCTGCTGGATACGCACACGCTCATCTGGCTGGATCAAGGCAATCAAAAACTAGGGGGAAAAGCCCGCAAACTCATTGATGTCGCACTGAAAACAGACTCTCTCGCGGTGTCCTCCATTACCTGGTGGGAAGCCGCCATGTTACAAACTAAAAACAGGATAGAACTACCTCCCATTCAAAGTTGGTACCGAGAATTACTCGATGCTGGCCTAGAAGAAATCCCCGTCGATGGCTTAACTGGAATCACCGCAGCTGAGCTGAATCCATTTCACGGTGACCCCGCCGATAGAATCATCACCGCAACAGCCATACTCACAGATGCAACGCTAGTCACAGCAGATGAAAACATATTGGATTGGAGCGGAGAATTAAAACGTAGTGATGCCAGAATTTAACGTGTTTTTAGTGTGCCAATTTTGCACTAGCAATACGGTTTAAAC
>CAZUAW010000154.1:0-5613 GCA_964618535.1 uncultured Thiotrichales bacterium | reverse complement strand
CTACCCGCTAGATTTCACCCAGAATTCATTGCCCGGAGAAGCCAATGTTTCGCAGGTTTGAGAAGATCATTGATCCTTTTGTAGATGCAGATGTGGTTACGCCACCTGACAGCCTTATGGCTTTCTATTGGCATTTTATTCGTCAGGTCTGGCCTTCATTTGTGGCGTTACTGTCGATAGGTGTTTTTGCTGCATTAATCGAAGTCTCATTGTTTGCTTTTCTGGGGAAATTGGTTGACCTGCTAAAAGATGCTTCCAGCCCATCGGCGTTTTTGTCGGAGCATTCTGCGCTGCTAGCGTGGATGGCATTTGTTGCCATAATTCTTCGCCCAGTTGTGTTTGGTATTCATTCGTTAATTAAGCATCAAACCATCGTGCCGACATTTATGAATCTTGTTCGCTGGCAGAATCATCGCTATGTGATGCGGCAAAGTTTGGCGTTTTTTCAAAATGATTTTGCCGGACGGATCGCAACCAAAGTGATGCAAACGGGTAGCAGTTTGCGTGAATCAATGTTGCAAATTGTAGAAGCTTTATGGTTTGTGCTGATATATGCAGTCAGTGCGTTGGCATTGTTTTTTATTAATGATCCGCTACTCACGCTGCCGTTGCTAATCTGGGTTGCATTATTTATCGGTATACTTTTTTACTTTATTCCTAAAATAAAAGAACGCGCAAAAATTCTTTCTGAAGCACGTTCATCTGCAAATGGACAAATTGTTGATAGCTATACCAATGTACAGACCGTTAAATTATTTGCCGACGCTCACGGTGAAGATGAACAGGTTCGTGGTGTACTCGCAAAGCTGGTAAATAAAATTCAGTTACAAATGCGTTTGGTAACGCTATTTGAACTCAGCGTAGTCATGATTAACGGAATGATGATTGTGAGTACCTGTGGTTTGGCTATCTGGCTTTGGAGTGGAGGAGGTATTACGCTTGGGGCCATCGCACTGGCAACCGGTTTAGTGCTGCGAATTAATAATATGTCACAGTGGGTGATGTGGGTTGTTACCGGTATTTTTGAAAACATCGGCACAGTGCAAAATGGTATGGAGACCATCGCTAAAAAGAATGAGTTAACGGACAAGCCTGATGCAAAAATTCTCCAAGTCAATCAGGCCCAAGTGCAGTTTGATAATATCAGTTTTCATTACGGGCAGAATGTTGCAGATGGTGCCAAAGGCGTGGTTGATCATTTATCATTGGTCATTAAACCAGGCGAAAAAGTGGGGGTTGTTGGACGCTCCGGTGCGGGTAAATCTACGCTGGTGAATTTACTGCTGCGGTTTTATGATCTCGAAGGCGGCAGTATTTTTATCGACAACCAAAATATTGCCAATGTTACTCAAGATAGCCTGCGCTCACAGATCGGTATGGTGACTCAGGACACCTCATTACTGCATCGTTCTGTGATTGACAATATTCGCTACGGTAATGCGAATGCTACAAAAGAGCGAGTTATTGCCGCCGCAAAACTCGCCCAGGCGCATGAATTCATTCTAGAATTGGTTGATCTCCAGGGGCGCAAGGGCTATGAGGCACATGTCGGCGAACGAGGCGTAAAGCTATCCGGTGGTCAGCGCCAGCGTATTGCGATTGCACGTGTGTTGTTAAAAAATGCACCAATTTTAGTTTTGGATGAAGCCACCAGTGCGCTCGATTCCGAAATCGAAGCCGCCGTACAGGAGCAATTCGATAACTTGATGCGCGGTAAAAGCGTCATCGCCATTGCACACAGACTCTCAACAATTGCAGCGATGGATCGACTGGTCGTGATCGATCAAGGACAGATTGTTGAAGACGGCACTCACGAAGAACTCGTTGCAAAAAGCGGGATTTATGCCGCACTATGGGCACGTCAGTCGGGCGGATTTTTGGCTTTTGAAGAGAACGCCAACGATTAATGCAAAACGGCTTGTAATATCACTCAGGAAATAAAATGAAAAAAACATTACTCGAGATTTATGCGTTATTAATTTGCCTCGTCTCCGTTATCTGTTTCTCCATTTGGTTAGGTGTAGGCACATACAGCCTCGTAGGCGTGTTTGCGCCAGATATCACAATGGATGCTTATAGTTACCAGAAACATCAAACCAATGATAGATATTGGGAATCCAATGCCCCTTATCTTGGTGAGCTTCCATTTCAAGAAATGGAAGAGGCGAGCAAGCAAGCTAGACCTGATGAAAACGAACTGACGAAAAAACGCCTTGCCAGCTACACCGAGGAATTAAATATTGAGACTCGCAATAATAAACAATCGATTCTTCGGTCGATCATTGTGAGTTTTATTACTGCACTGTTATTTCTACTTCATTGGCGGTTAGCAAAATCTGCGCGCAATAAATAAGCAATTCCGCGGTCTGGGCGCTCTACCATTTTCAGTTTTGATCTGGAGAAGCCTTTTTGTCCTTCTCAGAGAGAATTCCAATCTAAGCTAACTCTTTGATAGTGAGAATTATTTACGGACAACTGTGATAAAAACGAGGTATTCTGCAGGCATAAACAAGATATTTTTCAAAAAAAACCACCAATCTTACCTAATGGAAAGCAAAGAGAAAAAAGAACTCAGCGAAATAGATATTTGTGATTTGTTTATCACGCCGTCCATTATAAATGCTGGGTGGGATCAGCTAAAACAGATACGACGCGAAGTGATACTCACCCCAGGCCCCGTTATCGTACGAGGTAATCTGTCGTCCCGTAACAGAAAAAAGAGGAAATTTGCGGACTATGTTTTGTCATGGGAGCAGGGCGTACCCATTGCGATTGTAGAGGCTAAAGAAAACAATTGCTCCGTAAGTCATGGGATGCAGCAAGCCTTAGGATATGCCGAAATTCTTAACGTTCCCAGTGTATTTAGCTCTAACGGCGATGCCTTCGCTTCACACAACAAAGAACCAGCCCAAGGTGAAGAGATAGAAGTAGAGTTCCCGCTTGGAGACTTTCCTTCCCCTAGTGAGCTATGGCAGCGCTATAAAACCAACCGTGGCATTAAGGATGAGAGCGAACAGCTAGTAACCCAGGCTTATTACACTGACAACTCAGGCAAAGAGCCTCGTTATTACCAAGTAGAAGCCATTAACCGAACCATTGAAGCCATTGCAAATGAGCAAAAGCGTATTTTGCTAGTCATGGCAACAGGTACAGGCAAGACCTATACCACCTTCCAAATTATCTGGCGACTATGGAAAGCAAAAGCCGTCAAACGCATTCTCTTTCTAGTTGATAGAAACATCCTGGCAGACCAAACACTGGTTAATGACTTCAAGCCCTTTGGCTCAGTCATGACTAAAATTAAAAACCGTAAAATTGATCCGTCTTACGAGATTCATCTTGGGCTTTATCAAGCCATGACAGGTACAGATGAAGCAGACAAAATTTTCAAAAATGTCTCCCCCGACTTTTTTGATTTGATTGTGATAGATGAGTGTCATCGTGGCAGCGCTGCTGATGATTCCGCTTGGCGAGAAATTCTTGATTATTACTCAAGCGCGATTCACCTGGGATTAACAGCAACACCAAAAGAAACAAAATATGTTTCCAGTATCAATTACTTTGGTGAAGCCATTTACACTTATAGTCTCAAGCAAGGCATTGAAGATGGCTACCTCGCACCCTATAAAGTAGTTCGTATAGATATTGATAAAGACATCCTGGGATGGACTCCACCGTCAGGAATGAAGGATGACCTTGGTAAAGAAATAGAGCGCCGCACATACAACCAGGCGGACATGGATCGAATACTGGTGCTTAATAAACGCACCAAGTTAGTAGCAAAACGTGTCATGAAATTACTTAACGCCACTGACCCTTACTCTAAAACCATCATCTTTTGCGAAGACATTGATCACGCTGAACGGATGCGAAAAGCCATCGTCAATGCCGCAGGTAGAATAGCCATCGACAATTCCAAATACGTAATGAGAATTACAGGTGACAGCGTTGAAGGCAAAGCAGAGCTAGATAACTTTATTGACCCGGAATCCAAATTCCCCGTTATTGCAACAACTTCAGAGCTTTTAAGCACAGGCGTAGATGCCAAAACCTGTAAAGTCATTGTGCTGGATAAAAATATTAGCTCAATGACAAGCTTCAAACAGATTATCGGGCGCGGCACGCGGATAGATGAAGAGCACAATAAATACTATTTCACCATTATGGATTTCAAAAAAGCCACCGAGCTTTTTCGTGATCCTGATTTTGACGGTGAACCCGCAATCATATACGAGCCGGGAAAAGATGATGACCCAGTTCCTCCTGATCCCGAAGGATCAAATGATGACGATGAAAACATTGGCGAGGAGCAAGGTGTCTATAAAATTCAGGCCAGTGGTGTTCAGGTAAGAATTCTTTCAGAGCGAGTTGAGTATATAGGTCCAGATGGAGAACTAATCACCGAGTCTTACCGCGACTATAGTCGCAAGCAAATCCACTCAGAGTTTGATTCGCTGGATGATTTCCTCAAACACTGGAATGAAACTGACAGGAAACAGACTATCGTTGAATTACTGGAAGAACATGGTGTTATTTTCGACAACCTCGCAGAAGACGTTGGCAAGGATTACGGTATTTTCGATCTCATCTGCCATATCGCCTACGATCAACCACCACTCACCAGAAAGGAACGCGCCAACAACGTCAAAAAGCGCAACTACTTCACCCAATATGGTGATCTGGCGCGCGAGGTATTAGAAGCTCTGCTCGACAAATATGCTGACGAAGGTTTGAGCACGCTGGAAAGTAACAAAGTCCTTCGGCTAGATCCCTTCTCTAAAATGGGAACACCTATGGAGATCGTAAAAAATGCCTTTGGTAACAAGAATGCCTACGATCAAGCCGTTCAAAACCTGGAGGTAGAACTTTTCAGGCAGGACGAGACCGCATAAGCTAAACTGCAATAGCAGATTTCAAGGTAGTATAAAGCTATGAAAACAAGTAAATACAATTACTTAGATGGAAGAATCACCATCGATCCAGACCTTTGTAATGGTAAACCCACTATTCGAGGAAAAAGAATCACCGTGCAAACCGTCATGGAATTTCTTGGTGCAGGTGATTCTGAAGAAGCAATTCTTGAACAATATCCCTCCCTTGAGAAAGAAGATATTCAGGCTTGTCTTACCTTTGCCAGTCAATTAATGGAGCACAAGTACACCCTTCAGGAAATTGCATAAAAGCAATGGTGAAATATCTGATTGACGTAAACTTGCCTGCTCGATTTTCTGTTTGGGCCGATGAACGCTACCAACACGTCAGGAGCATCAATGATGAAATGACGGATAGTGAGATATGGGAATATGCCAAATCCGACAATCTCACCATAGTGACCAAAGATACCGATTTCTCTGACATGATCATGATCAGCGAACCACCTCCCAGAGTTATCCACATCAAATTGGCCCATTCCAGAACATCTGCGCTGGCGTAATTGGGCGACTGATTCCGAAGGTATGACAGGAGAAGAATTAGCTGACTTTATCAATCTGCAACTATTCCCAACGCTAAAAGATAAGCTGCCCACACAAGGCGAACAAAAAGATCGCGCACAAGTTATTCGTGATCTGTTTGAAGACACTTACAACTACATGAAGTCAGGCACACTCACGC